>DYBQ01000023.1 GCA_019418545.1 Clostridiales bacterium
GTATTGTTTAAAATAAGATTATATAACGTTTCAATTTTTTATTTTTTTGGTCATTTTTCAAATCTCGTGCAAATCAATGCTATTCGTTGATTTTTTAAGAATAATAGAGATAATTTCCTTAAATCATCAAAATTGGATTTTTTGTATTTTCTTTTGTTGTGCTATACTATGTACGATATGAGAGGGAAAATTGTGCGCTCTCAAGATTAAACGTTTTACGATTCAGAAATTATAAAACTGCGAAAGGATGAAAGACATGCTGGACAACAAACTGCGCCCGCTTCCGCTTAAAACTATCCAGATAAATGACAGTTACTGGAATAAGTACACAAAATTGGTTCCTGCTGTTATTATTCCCTACCAATGGGAAATTCTTAACGACCGCGTGACCGATGCCGCTCCCAGTCACTGCTTAAAAAATTTCCGCATTGCCGCAGGAGAAGATGAGGGAGAACGTCTTGGCGCAGTCTTTCAGGATACGGACGTTGCAAAATGGTTGGAAGCTGTTGCCTACAGTCTGGAAGTTACCCCCAATGCAGAACTGGAAAAAACTGCGGATGAGGTAATTGCACTGATTGGCCGTGCACAGTGCAGCGACGGATATATCAATACGTATTTTACCCTTCGGGAAAATGGACGCCGTTGGGAAAACCTTTCTATGGGACACGAATTATATACCGCAGGCCATTTGATTGAAGCTGCAGTTGCCTATTATTATGCAACTGGTAAACGGGAATTTCTTGATATTATGAGCCGTTTTGCCGACCTTATTTGCAGAGAATTTGGTCCCGGCGAAAATCAGCGTCACGGATATCCAGGCCATCAGGAAATTGAACTGGCTCTGGTAAAACTTTATCGCGCTACCGGTAACCGAACCTATTTGGAAACGGCTAAGTATTTTATTGATACCCGTGGAGGCACTCCCAACTACTTTGAAGAGGAAATCCGCCGCCCCGGTTTCAAGGCAATTTATGATGAAGACAAGGAATATTTCCCTGCCTATTCCCAGTCTGACCGGCCAGTCCGTGAGCAGGATAAAGCAGAAGGCCATGCAGTACGTGCTGTATATATGTATTGCGCTATGGCTGACTTGGCTTATGAATATCAGGACGAAGAACTGCTAAAGCGCTGCGATATCCTATGGAATGACATTGTTGGAAAACAAATGTATCTGACCGGCAGCATTGGCTCCTGCTCAGTTTATGAGCGTTTTACTATTGACTATGATTTGCCTAATGATATCAACTATTCTGAAACCTGCGCTTCAATTGGGTTAGCTTTATTTGGTCTGCGTATGTCCCAGATTAAACGGGATGCCCGCTATCTCGATACCGTAGAGCGGGCTTTGTACAACACCGTCCGCAGTGGTATTTCTCTGGAAGGCAACCGTTACTTCTATGTCAATCCCTTGGAAGTATGGCCAGACAGCTGCCTGGAGCATTCCGCTAAAACTCATGTAAAACCTGTCCGTCAAAAGTGGTTTGATGTAGCCTGCTGCCCCACCAACGTGGCACGTACTCTCACCTCTTTGGGGCAATATATTTATTCTCGTGACGACAACGCTTTGTATGTTAACCTTTTCATTCAAAATCACACCGATTTAGAGCTGGCCGGAAGCAAAGTATCCGTTTCCTTGGATACCGACTTCCCCAAAACCTCTTCCATGACTATGACTGTTCAGGCTGAAACGGCTTCCCGGTTCCCCCTGTACATTCGTATTCCCGGTTATGCCAAGAACTTTACCCTTCAGGTTAACGGGGAGACACAGGAATATCAGGTGGTTAACGGATTTGCCTGCATAGACCGTGTATGGTCCAACGATAAAATTCAAATTTATTTTGATATGCCTGCTCATTTTGTCCGGGCCAACCCTCAGGTTCGTGCTGATTGCGGTAAAGTGGCTCTGGTTCGTGGTCCCGAAGTATACTGTCTGGAAGAAACCGACAATGGCAGCAACCTTGCTTCTGTTTTTGTAGATTCCTCTGCCGAAATTACAGAAGAATACCGTGATGACTTATTTGGAGGTTCAATGACCCTCCATTGCAAAGGTTCTCGTTTGAGTGAGTCTGGATGGCAAGACGGCGAATTGTACAAAGAAGCTGCTGCTCAGTATGAAGAAACCAACCTTACTTTTGTCCCCTATTGCTATTGGTGCAACCGTGAAACAGGTGAAATGATTGTCTGGATTCACAGCCGAGTTTAAATTTCCTTCTAAATCATATATAATTTCAAAAAAGGAGGCAACCATCTATTATGATGGCTGCCTCCTTTTTCTTGCTTTTTTCACTTTTCCATCAATCCACAGATTTGAGGGATTCTACCATACTGATTTTCCTAAGCTTTCTCTCCATTACCAGATTTACCAAAACCGAGAATAGCATTGTCAACAGGAACGACCATACATAACTCAGTGGTTTAATGGTACGTCCAAACATCACCATGTCCACTTCCACTGTATTGATGACAAAAATATGCAGTACAATTCCAAGCAACAACCCTACTAGGCAGCCTAATAATGTCAGCATCATGGTTTCCCGATATACATACATGCTTACTTCCCTGTCATAAAATCCTAGGACTTTAATAGTCGCAATTTCCCGCTGCCGCTCGGTTACGTTGATATTTGTCAGGTTATACAGCACAATAAAGGCCAGCATTCCGGCACAGAAAATTAGAATCAGCACCACATAATTCATGCTTTGCAGCATATCACCAAATGCCTCCCGAGTATCTTCTGAGAAGGAAACTAGTGTAACATGCTCATTCTGTAAAAGCGCATCAGATGCCGCTTCCCGGTCGTCCCCGGTAAAAACTCCCAACACCTGATTGATTTGCTGTCTGCCAAAGGTATCCTCATAAACCTGTGGCCCCATATAAATATAGTGGTACACATACTGCTCGCAAACTCCAGTTACCGTAACATCTCTCCAACGGTCTCCCACTTTTACCCGCAACGTATCCCCTATTCCAGCACCAGTAATTTGGGAAAGCTTTTCACTCAATATAACACTGTCATCATCAAAAGCTACCGAATCATGCCCTGACCGGGTACGGAAATCTACCAGCTCTGTAAAAGCCTGGCTGTCCTGCGGTGACTGTACATAAATACTAACCGTATCCCCATTGGAATCTGTTACCTCTCCTGACTGCTGTACCGCAAATACCGGCTCTTCCAGCCAATTATCTATCACACTCTGCACATCTTCAGGCTGGGTATCGTCTTCCAATGTTACAGTTGTATCATACCGATACAGCTGCCCATATTGAATATCCAAAATATCCGAAATAGAATCCCGTACTCCAAACCCAGTCACCAAAAGTGCCGTACATCCTGCAATTCCGGCCATGGTCATAATCAAACGGCGCTTATAAAGGAACAGGTTACGTGCCGTTACCTTATGAGTAAACGAAAGTCGTTTCCAAATGGGAGTCACCCGCTCTAACAAAATCCGTTTTCCAGCCTTGGGGGACTTGGGCAGCATCAAGGATGCAGGAACTTCCCGCAAAGCGCTCCAACAGGCAGAAAATGTGGCGCCCATCGTACACACCAGCAAAACTGCAACCGAAATCAGTGCATATCCAACACGATAAGGAGCAATCATATTGGGCCCAGAATATACAATTTGATATGCCGACCAAACTACTTGCGGCAACACCTGAAATCCAATCAACGGACCAACCAGACATCCCAAAAGGGTAGCGGCACCTGCATAAAACAGATATTTAAAAGCAATCCTGCCTTTTGTATATCCCAGCGCCTTATAAGTACCGATAATCACCCGCTCCTCTTCCACCATACGGGTCATGGTAGTCAATGCTACTAATGCTGCTACCAAAAAGAATATCACCGGAAACACTGTAGACAGAGCATCCATACGGTTGGCATCATTTTTAAAGCTGACAAACCCCATATTGGCTCCCCTATCCAGTACATACCATTGAGCGGTTTCAATATCGTTAATTTCCTGCTGGGCGTCGTCAATTTTGTTTTGTGCTTCCTGCAGCTCTTTGTCCGCCTCGGCTTTTTGCGTTTCATATTCAGCCTTGCCTTCTTCCAGCTGCTGTTCGCCTTCTGCAATCTCTTTTTCAGATTCTTCCAGCTTTTTCTCGTTAGCTTCTAATTCTGCCCATCCAGCATCAATTTCCGCCTGACCTTCTTCCAGCTTTTTCTTATTTTCATCGATTTCTGCCTGACCTTCTTCCAGTTCGGCCGCCGCTTCATCAAGCTGTTTCTGCCCGTCTTCCAACTGAGCATTTACCAAAGCTTCCTGTTCGGCCAGTTCTTTTTCCCCCTCGGCCAGCGCAGCCTCGCCCTCTTCAACTGTTTTCTGTTGGGTTTGAACTTCATCATTGGCCTTATTCCAAGTCTCCTTGGCTTTTTCTAATGTTTCCCGCAGGGATTCTGCTTCTTCCGTCATCCCTGCATCCTCCAAACTTTGAATTTGCTCTTCCAAAGTCTCAATCCAGGCTTCCGTTTCGGTCAAGGCTGCCTGTGCTAATGCAAGCTTTTGTTTTCCATCCTCCAGGGTTTGTCGATTTTCCTCTATTTCTTTCCGTGCCTCTTCAAACTCTTGCTCTGCCTGCTGTTTTTGGGTATTAAAAGATTGCAGCTCATTATCATATTGATATTGTCCCCAACGCAATTCCCACTGGGCTTGCGTTAATTCTTCTTGCCCTTTATCCAGTTCCTCCTGGGCCTCTTCCAGTTGCTGTTTTCCGTCTTCCAGTGCTTTTTTTCCATCTTCCAGTTCTTTTTTCCCGTCTTCCAGCTGTTTCTCACTATCTTTCAGTTTCTGTTCTGCTTCTTCCAGTTGTGCCTGTGCTTCAGACTTTTTTTCGTCGAGCTCTTTCTGAGCATCATCTAACTCTTTCTGGGCGTCGCCTTTAATTTCATCGGTTCGTACAACGGTACGCTCTTCCCCCAATTCCTCCAGACGTTCCTGCACTTCATCCACAACTTCATCATATTTGGCTCCAAAAGAATCCAATTCTTTAACATCAGAAACTGTCGCAAAAATTTCTGTATATGCCTCCTGGTCAAAAGCAGTTTCTGGTACATAAGCATACATATCCAGCTGCCCATTCCCTACGGCAGTGGAGCCAATGGTAAATGACACATAATAGGAAGATTTGACCAGCCCCACTACTGTAAGCTCAGTTTCTTTCAAACCTCCAGTTTCGCTGTCTTCCTGCTGAACCGTAATCGTTTTCCCCACTGGTGACTCATCCATCTCTTCAGACTGTCTTGTCCCCAATACACATTCATTATCCGCTTGGGGCCACCGGCCTTCGAGAAGCACAGGATGGTTAATATAGTTTTCGTTTTCTTCCGAAGTGTCTTCCGGCAAACTGTGAAAACGAGTGGAAAGCTCTTTCCCATCCAAAACCACAGAAGTATCCAGCTGATACCCTGGCATCACACCCGCAATTCCTTCTATTTCTTTAACAGCCTGTACATCATCATCTGTCAAACCCAGTGTGGATAAAATTTGAATATCCATCATGTTGGAATCATCTGCATATTGGTCGACTGTGTCCCGCATATCGGGACCACAAGAAAGAAGTCCGCAGAAAAAGCCTGCGCCCAACGCGACAATTCCAAAAATCGCCAAAAAACGGCTCCTGGATTTCCACACGGCTCGCAGCATATCTTTGGACGCTGCTGAAACACCCCGTTTCTTTTTTGCCATTACCACTCAATCCTTTCTGCCGAAAGCGGTGCTTCATTCCGAGTCATTTCCAGCACACGCCCACTTTTAATACGAATCACACGGTCAGCCATAGCAGTAAACGCTTGGTTGTGGGTAATGACAATCACGGTTTTTCCGGTATTTCGGCAGGTATCCTGCAGAAGCTTTAAAATATTTTTTCCTGTCACATAGTCCAAAGCACCTGTCGGTTCATCACACAGCAGCAGCTTGGGATTTTTGGCCAGTGCTCGGGCAATGGCTACTCTCTGCTGTTCACCACCGGAAAGCTGGGATGGAAAATTTTTCATTCTTTCTTCCAAACCCACAAGCCGCAATGCTTCTTCTGCATCCATAGGATTTCGACAAATTTGAGAGGCCAGTTCTACATTTTCCAGTGCTGTGAGGTTTTGCACCAGGTTATAAAACTGAAACACAAATCCTACATCATACCGACGGTACTCCGTCAACTTTTTGGAGGAATAGGCGCTGACCTCTTCGCCATCCAAAAAAATTTTTCCTCCAGAGCAGGTATCAATGCCGCCCAGAATATTTAAAACCGTGGTTTTTCCGGCGCCGCTGGGTCCCACGATAACAACAAACTCCCCCTGCTCCACCTCAAAATTCACGCCATCGGCGGCAGCAATCCGTTGTCCGCCCATCTGGTAGTACTTGGTTACATTTTTAAATTCTACAAAAGCCATTTTTCTAACCTCCGTTGCCGCCCAGACGATGTATGTTTTAGTAACAGTATAACGGTCTTTTGTGAATAAATCTATGGTTTTTATGAAGTTCTTCTAAAAAACACCTTCTAAAAAAAAGCGCCCGGGGAAATCATCCAACCGAGCGCAAAAACATATTATGATTCGCTAAAAAGTGCAGTAGAAAGATATCGTTCTCCAGTATCCGGCAGTAAAACCACCACATGCTTTCCTGCATTTTCGGGTTCACCTGCCACAACAGTTGCTGCCCAAAGAGCGGCACCCGAACTGATTCCTGCCAAAAAGCCTTCAGTTTTGGCCAGCTTGCGGCACGCTTCATAGGCATTTTCCGTTGTAACCGTTATTAACCGGTCACACACTTTTGCATTATAATTTTTAGGGACAAAATTAGCCCCAATCCCCTGTAATCCATGTGGCCCCGCAACTCCACGGCTCAGCAGTGGGGAATCCTCCGGCTCCACACCAATCACCTGGACTTTTGGATTCTGTTTCTTTAAATAGCCGCCAACACCACTCAATGTTCCTCCTGTACCAATCCCGGCTATAAAAATATCCACCTTTCCTTCTGTATCTTTCCAAATTTCAGGCCCGGTAGTTTTTTCGTGAGCCTGTGGGTTTGCCGGGTTATCGAACTGTCCGGCAAGAAATGCCCCTGGAATTTCCTTTGCTAACTCCTGTGCTTTTTCCACGGCTCCCTGCATCCCTTTTGCGCCAGGCGTCAGCACCAGTTTAGCGCCATAGGCAGCCAGCAGCTTTCTGCGCTCCATACTCATTGTTTCCGGCATGGTCAAAATCACTTGATATCCTCTGGAAGCGGCCACACAAGCAAGGCCTATTCCTGTGTTGCCACTGGTTGGCTCGATAATCACAGAGCCTTCTTGTAAAAGCCCTTTCTCCTCTGCATCCAAAATCATATTCAATCCCACACGGTCCTTTACGCTTCCGGCAGGGTTAAACGCTTCCAGCTTTGCCAAAACCGGCACCTGTAAGCCATACACTGCGCTATATCTTCCTAACTCCAGCAAAGGCGTGTTCCCAATTAATTCCGGTAAACTCTTATAAACCATGATACACACAGCCACCTTTCTTGAACAAAATAAAATCAGCCTGGCTTAATCAATATGGAAAAAACTCTTTCATCATCCTCTCCCAATATCATCGGGTTATTCGGGCATAATAGATGATTCTATTTTTCCTTCACCATTCGACTCTTTCCAAGCCCCTAAAATGCCTTTCCATGCAGGATGCGCTATCATTTCTCCCGATTGAAGCATTGCCATCACTTCCTCGGCATCCACCCATTTGGCATCCTTTACTTCAGATTCTTGCAAACAAAGCGTTGCTAGCGGCTCTTTTCTTTCGATAATCCACCAATCATCAAAACAGTCAGCATAAATCATGGTAAGCCTAGGCAGCTTTCCGCTTAGGGATAAAGAAACCCCGAGTTCTTCCCGAATTTCCCGCTCTGCCGCCTGCCGGCTGGTTTCTCCCGCCAACACAGAGCCGCCTACAGAAACATCCCATTTTCCAGGCCAGGACTTTTTCCAAATTTGACGTTGCTGTATCAGTAGTTTTCCTTCCCAAAAAATACAAATATGAACTACCTGATGAAATGTGCCCGGCGGCAATGCAGTTCCTCTTGGGTGAGTCTTTCCAATGGGGATTCGATTTTCGTTGAGCAAATCCCAATCTTCCTTTTCTTCCAGCCACACCATCGAAAATCCCCCTTTATGTGCCAGAGTCCCGTCGAAAAAATCCTGCAATTGCTTCCAACGATTTTGCAAACACCGCCGCTTCTTCTGGGGTAAGCACCTCCAGCACAGCCTGAATCATTTTTTGATGAAATTCTTCATGAAAGCGATTGGCTTCTCTTCCCTCGTCAGTTACCATCAATCTTACAATTCTTTTATCTCTCTCATCTCTGCGGCGATATAAATATCCCTTTCGCTCTAACACCTTTACTGCAGCAGATAAAGTTCCGGCCGTCACACCAAGACTTCTGGCAATTTCCGTACTGCTGTTCTCTCCGTCTCCCCGTTTTTCGGCACGACACACTGCTTCAATTACATGGATTTCCCTTGATGAAAGGTTTGGAAATCCTCCCGATGAAATAGCCTCGTCTTCTCTGCGAAGGACTTCGTGAAACACCTCCACCAGAAACTGGTTCATAATTTTTTCCTGACCCATATCCTACTTCCTCTCATCTGCTGCGGATTCCTTTTTCGCCGCTTGTGCATTATGTCGATATTCTCTGGGCGTACATCCGCATATCTTTTTAAACTCTCGATTAAACGTCCTTGGATTTTCATATCCACAGGCACGGCAAATCGAAAGAACGTCTTCTTCTGTTGCTTGCAGAAGTGCCTGTGCATGGTCAATACGGAGGCGGTTTACATATTCACTCAAACTGGTACGCAATTTTTCCCCGAAAACTCGGGATACTCGATATTTACTCACCTGCAATTTTTCTGCCAAAATATCCAGTGAAACCGGCTCGGCATAATTTTCCGATATCCAGCCAATGACCTGGGCCGTCAAATCCGCCGGAGGGACGTCTGTGTTTTCCTTCATTTCCATACAGGGAATGGTTCGCGCTAAAATCAGCTGCACAAACGCCCTTGCTGCCGAAAGGCTCCCCCCTTGAGAAAAAATTTCACGCAACCCACGCATGGCATAGCCAACATTGGGATGGAGTTTTCTTTCCTCTACCACTGGAGAATCAGGGATACAGCGCAGCAATGTACGTCGGAATTCTCCGGCCATTTGGGTTGGGCACAATGCCAGCAGCATACAGCTTTCCCCTTGCGTTTCAAAACTGTGAATTCTTCCAGGGAACACCACCGCACAGTCGCCCGGCCGCAGCAAATAATCCTTTTCTCCTTCCTGCAAAAGGATTTTCCCTCTCTCAATAAATACTACCTCTAAATCTGGATGAAGATGCGGGGGAAATGTTAAATCCCGGCTGCGATGGCAGGCAAAAACCCCATATCGGTTTTCATACAACGGCAGGCTGCCCCATTGTTCTTCCTCAGGCACTCGTTTGCCTCCTTTCTGCAATAAATGTCCAGTTTTCTATATAATTTGATTATACCGCGAATCTCCTGATAATGCAAACACAACCCTAACAAAACAAAGCCTCTAAACCCGGAAATAACTGGGGTTTAGAGGCTTTACAATCAATCAATATAGGCTTATCGCTGGCCGCGTGCTTTTAAAAGCTGTTCGATTTTTTCATGGGGGTCAATAATGGTACTCACAGAATTGTCGTGGTTCAATGCAGCGATAAAATAGGCGATATACTTGGATACATCCACCTCAAAGAACCATTCTCTCTGTCGAAGCTCAGGAGAACGATAGGTAAGGTTGCTTCCCAAAACACCTGAAATATATCCCTCTTCATAGGCTTTATCGAAAGCTTCCAAACCATTGGTGAAAATTGCATAGGTAGCATAGGCAAAAATCCGTCCTGCCTTCTGCTTTTTCAATGCATAAGCGATATCCAGCATGGATTCACCGGAAGAAATAATATCATCGGCGATAAAGACATCTTTTCCCTCCACCGAGGAGCCCAAATATTCATGGGCAACGATGGGGTTACGGCCGTTGACAATCCGGGAATAGTCGCGGCGCTTATAGAACATACCCAAATCTACGCCCAAAACAGAAGCATAATACATATTGCGGTTCATGGCGCCTTCGTCCGGGCTAACAATCATAAAATGGTCACGAGTCAAAGAAATATCGGGTACATTACGGAACAGTGTCTTTAACACCTGATAGGTGGGCATTACGTTGTCAAATCCCATCAGGGGAACGGCATTCTGTACGCGCGGGTCATGGGCATCAAAAGTTACTACATTGGCAACTCCCATAGCAGCCAGTTCCTGCAGCATAACCGCACAGTCCAAAGACTCCCGATAGCTGCGGCGATGCTGGCGGCCGCCATACAGGATGGGCATAATCACATTGATTCGGTGAGCCTTACCACTGGCAGCCTGAATCAACCGTTTCAAATCCTGGAAATGGTCATCCGGAGACATGCAGTTTTTCCGGCCAAACATATTGTAGGTACAGGAATAGTTTCCCACATCCACAATAAAATACAAGTCATCTCCGCGAATGGTAGATTTAATCAATCCTTTTCCATCGCCGGAGGAAAAACGGGGGCATTCACTTTCAACAATAAAATTATCCTGATTGCGGCCTGCTTCCTTTGCCCACCGAACCAGATGACTGTTGATTTTTTCTCCTAATTCCCGGGCTCCTTCCAGCGGGATTAGCCCCAAAGGAGCCACACAGTCACCTTCACTGAAAAAAAGCTGTGCATCCGTCTGTCTGTCCATACCGTTCTCCTTACTTTTTAATTTATTCTCCCGGTATTTTTATTATCACCGGAACGTCATAATATACTTATCATAACATACAATCCGAGGCAGTTCCACCAAAAAAGTCAGTTTTTGTCGAGTTTGTGAGGTCTGCCGGGTTCCGGTTCCAGTTTTTAAAAGGATTTTGTAAAAGAAAAAGTCCGTACAAGTTAAGTTTTCACCGTTTTTTCTAATTTCGCTGCAGGTTTTCACCTGTTTCAACCGACTTTTCAACCGCTTTATCTTGATAATGCACTGGTTTTCCCAAAGCCTGGGTGCGCTTTTGGCTTCGCAAATCAGCCAAAACCATCACCGTTACAGCCCCTAAAATCACCACACATCCAAGCAGCTTTTCCCATGTCATTTCCTCGTGCAAAAACAGCCATCCAGACAGCACACTGGAAACCGGCTCAAACATACAGAATACTGCTGCGGTGCTGGCTCCCAAATCCTGAATCCCCTTTTGCAGCAAAGCGACTGCCAAAAAAGAAGTACAAATTGCCACAATAAAAGTATATACCATCGCCAGCGGCAGCAATGCATAGTTAATTTTTCCAACTGGGATATCCACCAGCGCCATTGCCATTGCATTGGTAAATCCCATATAACAGGCTACCTTATTGGGATTCATATTGCGCAAGGGAGTTTTATCCATCCCTGTCAAATAACAGCCATAGGTAATTGCCGATGCCAGCGCCAGTACGATTCCTGGCAAAGCTGCATCTCCGTCCCTGTCCAAAAAGAAAAAGATTCCAATCACAGCAGCCAGCAAAGCGATTAGCTTCCATTTTCCCATCCGTTCCCGGAAAATCACCCGACAAATCAGTGCAGTAACTATAGGATATAGGAAGTGAAGGGTGGTAGCTGTACCGACTCCCACATAGTTGTAAGATTCATACAGCATATAGGTCGTGCTGGCCCGAAACACTACGCCTACCAGCAGCAAAAATCCCAACTCTTTCAAGGTAATCCGAAATGGGATTTTTCGAATCCCCATAACGCATAACAATACAGGTACTACCATGATATTTCGATAAAAAGTGAGCGTATTGGCATTACTCCCCATTTGAAATGTCATACTGGCCAATATAGGCGTAACACCAAACAGCAGTGCGGAGATAATTGTAAAAACCATTCCGCGCAGCATACGATTCAACAGGGCACCATCTCCATTTGTTTATTTAGATTTTTTTAATTATGATAACATGCAGTTTTTAAACCGATTCAGCAATGGTATAAATCAATTTTTCCGTATCATCCCATCCCAAACAGGCATCGGTAATGGACTTACCAAAAACACGGTGGTCCGAAATAGGCTGCTTTCCCTCTTCCAAATAACTTTCAATCATAACGCCTTTTACAAGTTTTTGCAGCCCGGAATGATATCGGCGGCTGTGCAGCACTTCGCTGACAATCCGAATTTGCTCTTTATACTGTTTGTTGGAATTGGAATGGTTGGCATCAATAATTGCAGCCGGATTTTTCAGTTCCCGCTTTTCATATTGCTCCAACAGCCGCACCAAATCTTCATAGTGATAGTTTGGCACACAGGTTCCATACTTGTCCACACCGCCCCGCAAAATAACATGAGCTAAATCGTTGCCATCTGTCGTCACATCGCACCCACGATAAATAAATGTATGGGGCCACTGGGCTGCCGTAACTGAGTTGAGCATGACCGAAAAATCACCGCTGGTAGGGTTTTTCATTCCCACCGGAATATCCATTCCGCTGGCTGTGAGACGGTGCTGCTGGTTTTCTACCGAGCGAGCACCAATGGCTTCGTAGGAAAGGATATCATCCAAATAGCTTCGATTCTCAGGATAGAGCATTTCATCAGCGGCAGTTAATCCGGTTTCTGCAATGGCCCGAATATGCATTTTTCGAATTGCAATCATGCCTCCCAGCAAATCCGGCGCTTTATCCGGCTCCGGCTGGTGCAGCATTCCCTTATAGCCTTCTCCGGTTGTGCGGGGCTTGTTGGTATAAATCCGGGGAATTAAAATCAGCCGGTCAGACACCTTCTCACTAACTTTTGCCAATCGGGAAACATATTCGCACACAGCGTCCTCATTGTCAGCAGAGCAGGGGCCTACAATTACTAAAAACTTATCGCCTTCCCCAGTAAACACTTTTCGAATTTCCGCATCTCTTCGGGCTTTCACGGCTTTCAATTCATTTGACAGGGGAAATTCCTCTTTCAATCGGGACGGCAAGGGCAGTTCCTTATTGACTTTCATTCCCATATGACACACCTCCACCAAATTCAAACTTTGCAAAAAGCGCGCTGTGCAAACATGCACAGCGCGCCCCTTCCATCATCTCTTACAGCAGTGTTCTGCGAAGTTCCTCTCCGCTCTTGGCGCTCAAATAAGCCGGAGGGATGTCCAGCATCGTGCGGCAGCCGGTCTGTCCTTCCTGCTGCATACGGAATGCAGCACGGGCACAGGCAATAATCACAGAAGAGGTAAACTCCGGGTTGGAATCCAGCTTTAAGCTGTACTCAATCACATGATGATTTTCATTTTCCCAACCGGTACGGCCACTGCGAATCACGCAGCCGCCGTGGGGCAGGCCTTTGTGCTCTCTATCCAGCTCTTCCTGGGAAATAAAATGCACGGTAGTATCATAATCGCTGAAATAGTTGGGCATGGTCTTAATTTCATTTTCAATGCGGGCAGTATCTGCACCCTCTTTGGCCACCACATAGCACAGTCGGGTATGCTTTTCCCGGGTGGACAGCTCTGGATTTTTTCCTGCTCTCACAGCTTCCATGGCACTTTCTACCGGAATTGTATACTGGCGGGCATCCTGCACGCCCTCAATCCGGCGAATGGCATCAGAATGTCCCTGGCTGACGCCTTTTCCCCAGAAAGTATAGTCTTTTCCATCTGTCAGAATCGCATTGGCATACAGGCGATTGAGGGAAAACATGCCCGGGTCCCAGCCAGCAGAAATCACAGCCACTTTCCCAGCTGCTTTGGCGGCCTTATCCACGGCTTCAAAGTGCTCAGGAATCTTTGCATGGGTGTCAAAGCTGTCTACTACATTAAAATGGGCAGCCATGGCAGGAGTCTGTACCGGCAAATCGGTAGCGCTTCCGCCGCAAAGAATCAGCACGTCAATTTCGTTTTCCATTTCCACAGCTTTTTCCATAGAATATACAGGAACGCCCTGAGTCAAAATCGAAACGGACGCGGGGTCTCGACGGGTAAATACAGCTTTCAGCTCCATATCTGGATTGTGCTTCACAGCGCACTCCACGCCGCGACCCAAATTGCCATATCCTGCGATACCAATACGAATGCTCATGTTACATTATCCTTTCTGCTGCTCAAAGCATCTTGAGGATGCCCGCAAAATATTTTATAAAACAGGTGTCATTATAACATATCTTTCCCCGCATTTCGAGAAATTTTGCAAATTTCCCGCAGGATGTTACACACCAGATTATCCGATACCGCCAAAGAAAATACCCAAAATATACACAGCGAGTGTCAGCCCCACAAACAGGTATTTGGTCATTGGCTCAAACCAGCGGCCCAATGCTTTCTCTCTCCCCAGCTGAACCTGTTCTCTGGCAAATCCTTTGGGGCAAACCCAGAAGAACATAATTGCGGCTAGCAATGCGCCCAACGGAATGATATAAATGGACACCACATCCATCCACATGCTGACCATATCGCCGTTTTCGATAAAGATGCCTACAGCCACAGCAATCAGGGCAACAATTCCCACAGCGACCTTTCGGGAAAGGTGGAACTGCGTTTGCAAAGCTTCAATGGGTGTTTCAAAAAGATTCATCAGTGATGTTACCGCGGCAAAAATAACGGCAATAAAGAAAACAATTGCAAACAGCTGTCCAAAGGGCATTTGCTGGAACACCTTCGGCAACGTAATGAACATCAGCGGCGGTCCAGAGCCTACATCTTCCCCAAAGGCAAACACAGCGGGAATAATCACCAGGCCAGCCAGCAAGGCAGCGCAGGTATCAAAAAACGCCACATTCCGGGCACAGCTGATAATATCCGTATCCTTTTTCAAATAGCTGCCATATACAATGGTACCGGAGCCAGCCAAAGACAGGGAGAAAAACGCCTGTCCAAGAGCATACACCCAGGTGCGAACATCGGCAAGGCACTGCCAATCCGGCACAAACAGATACTCATACCCGGCCGCCACGTTTTCCAGCGTAAAGACGCGAATCATCAACGCAATAAAAAACAGGAAAAACAGCGGCATCATCACCTTATTGACCTTTTCAATTCCCTTGGAAATACCAAACAGCATCACAGCAAAGGTAATGGCCAATCCCAGCAAATGCCAGCCCACGCTTCCAAAATTACCGGCAATCGCGCCAAACCATGCGCCGGTATCCTCAGCGGTAAACAAAGAACCGGTAAAGGAATCATACAGATATTTGAGAAACCATCCCACAACCACGGAATAGCCAATGGCAATTCCCAGCGAGCCAATCACTGGAATCATACCAATCACTTTTCCGCCGCGGAGTCCTCTCATTTTCATGGCATTAGAAAATGCACCCAAAGGGCCTGTCCTCTGAGAACGGCCAAAGGCCATTTCGCCTGCCACACCGGAAAATCCCAAAATAATGACGAAAATAAAATACGGGATTAAAAAAGCAGCTCCGCCAAACTGCCCTGTACGATAGGGGAACAGCCAAATATTTCCCATTCCCACTGCCGAGCCGATGCAGGCAATAATAAATCCGGTTTTGCTGCGGAAAGAATCTCGCAGCGCAGTTTGCTCCTTCTGTTTCACGATTTTCACTCCTCTTTCCCACGCCATATCAAATGCAATTCACAGCACGCTTTTTTGCATTTTTTTGGCCTAATTTCATAATTCATTGAATATTATACACATATTCCCGCTTTTTCGCAATATTATTTGCAGGATGTCTTGCAAAAAAATTCATAGCAAAGCAATTTCCTTTCCACTGAGAATATCATTCTCCGCCTCTGTGGAAATCGGTGTATACGCTGTTATTTCCGCGCTGTCCAAATCCACCTCTGCAATCACCTTGTCCATCCCCAAAATCATTTTCTCATCCCTGACCAGCATGTTTTGCACCAGTTCAAAATTTTGAGAAAATGCAGATTTACACACAAACCCTTTTTCGGAAATTTCAAACAGATAGGCTCTGTCCTCATTGGCGCCGCCACCCTGTCGAAAAATTTTATCCGTAAAACCGGAAACAAGAACATACGCCGCCTGGGGCTGCACACAGAGGGCTTTAAAAGAAATCAGTTCAGACTCTCCCGCAGGCGTTTTTTCAAAAGAGGAAAACAGCTCCCTATATCGCAAATTTCTGAGAAATTCATAAATTTTTACATGCCCCATCCCCATATGGTTACAAGAATCAATGGCATAAATTTTTTCAAAGCATTCAAATACTTCCACAAAATTCCCGGACAAATATTGCTTTGCAGGAGTTATCAGGGTTCCGCCAAATTCCCCCTGGTTATGGGAAATAAAAACACCCGCAGAGGTTAAAAACTTATCCTGCTGGGGTTTCCGGCCATCCCCAGCAAACCGCCAGATAAGTTTTCCCGCTTCGTCAAAGGCGATTTCCAAAAATTCCGGCATCCAGGCAGAAGGGGCTGGGACATAACACCACGCCTTGCATTTGTCCTCCACTCCCTGCTTTTGCACATAGGCTTTGGAATAATAGCCGCCCGAAATCTCGAAAGAAGTTTCCCGCAGCCCAGCGGCGGGTTTCCATACATCGTACAAAGTATTCTTCCTCCCTCCTGTTTGGTTATTATTCTCCCTGTCTTATCATCGTCACGACCGTCTCAATATGGTTTGTATGAGGGAACATATCTACCGGCTGAATAAATGTCACCTTCCAGCCATGAGAAACCATATACCGCAAATCCCGAGCCTGTGTCTCCGGGTTACAGGAAATATAAACCACCCGCTCCGGCGCCAGTTTACACACTGACGAAAGGAATGCTTCGTCACTTCCGGCGCGGGGCGGGTCCATCAATACCGCATCGATTTTTTCCCCTTCCCGGGCAAGCTCCACCATAAATTCTCCTGCATCGGCACAATAGAGTCTTGCATTCTTCACGCCGCTGCTTTTTGCATTGGCAATGGCATCCCGTACTGCATCCCGATTTACTTCCACACCAATCACGTTCCCGGCTCCCAGCTTTGCCGCTGCAAGGCCAATGGTGCCCACTCCACAGTAGGCATCCAAAATGGTTTCTTTTCCACTAAGGCCAGCTTGTTCAATAGCAGTACGATATAAAACTTCTGTCTGCACTGGGTTAATTTGATAAAACGACTTGGGCGAAATTCGGAAGGTACACCCACACAGCACGTCCTCAATATAGCCGGGGCCATACAGCACCTTCTCCTGCTCTCCTAATACCATACTGGTATATCGGTCATTCAAATTCTGTACAATGGTGGTAATCTCCGGGAACTCTTTCTTTAAAGCCCGGCAAAAATTATTTTTAGCCGGGAACACGGGCGTTGCCGTCACCATCACTACCATAACCTGCCCGGTAGCAAAGCCCCGGCGCACCAACACATGGCGCAAAAATCCCTTTCCCGTGCGCTCGTCATAGGGCGTCATGTGAAAGCCCGGCATCATCCGGCGAATGGCCCCGATGATTTTGTCGGCAGTCTCGTCCTCCGTCATGCAGCTCTCCACCGGTACCACATGATGGGTGCTGGACTGGTACACACCGGAAACGATTTTCTTCCGGCTTCTGTCCCAAGCAAAGGCAGCCTGTACCTTGTTTCGATAATGGAAGGGGTGCTCCATTCCGATAATAGGCTGCACCTTGCAGTATTTTCCCAGCATCCGCTGCACCTGTTCCTGCTTCCAGTGGAGCTGGCGGGCATAGTCCATATTTTGCAGCTGACAGCCGCCGCATTTGCGGTATAAGGGGCAAGGGTTGTGACTCCCAACAGGTGCATGCGTTTCGGGTACAGGTGCAGACTTTTCCCGCACAGGCGCCGTGTGAACCGGTCGCTTGGATTCATTGTAGCGGGGAGATTTCCCCGGGAAATATTTTTTCGGCATGGCAAATTCTCCTTATGACAGTTGATAGAGCGTAACTTCTTCATTTTGAAAGACAACAGAAAGGCTTTCAAACAGGCTTTCGTCAAAGCCCTCTATGCCGCGTTCAAAGCTTCCAACATAAACATAGTCAATATTATAGCGTCCAGAAAGTGATTCCAGCGCGCCGGGCTGTGTGAACATGGCCTGTACATCCTCATAACGCTGTGAGGTGTCCAGTCCGTGATAATACAAATAAGAATCCGTCCCGAGTACAATGTTTCGCCCAGTGAGTGAAGAGACGGCATTGTTGTGGTTGTTGCTGGTAAGAAATACCGAATCCGCGTCGGTGTTTTCGCTAATCCACTGAGCAGCTTCCACTTGACAGGCGCTGAACAGTTCATAGTCAGAAACAGCTTCGCGCGCCATGGTCATAACGCCGGAAGTAAACACACACACTGCTGCCGCACCAGCCAGAAATGCTCGTCCCGGCAGGCCGCAAAGCCGATGCCATAACAGCAGCAGATACCTCGCAATAAAAGCACACGCCGCCAGCCACGAAATATACAGAAGCTTGTTGTTGTCATAGGGGTTAGGCTGAAAAATAATAATTTCGCACAGCCCCCACAGCAGCAGCGCGCCAAATGCAGGCCGGCGCATTTCACGAGGTGCAGAAAGAACCGCAGGCAGCAATAACACAAATGGCAACCCCAAATTTTTCAGATAGAACCATAGGAAGCTGTCCCATTGATTCCCCCAGTTCCAGCCGAAGCGCAGAAATCCCTCGCCGCCACTCTGCCGAAAGGTAAACAGCAAAAGCTGGGGCAACGCCAATACCAGCACAGCTGCACCATAGGGCAGAAATCGGAAAAAGGCCTTCTTCACTCCATGTCGGCAGACAGCAAAAAGAATCATGCCCAGCGTAAAAACACCAAGCGCCAAAAATGCGTGCGTTTGTACCAGCACCAGCCCCGAAGCAGAAACGCCCAGCCATACGCTTTTGTGCCAATGAAATTCCCTGCTGCGATACAGCCGGAGCAACAAAAACAGGCACGGCAGCAGAAGACTCCAGCCGAACAGCGTAGCACGCTGCGGAATAAGCATATCACAGAGGATATTCACCCAACGGACATTCTGTTCCAGCAGGTTTGTGGGAGTGATGTAAAACCCGGTAAGCAGTTGGGAAAGATACTGGTTTTGTCCGGCATTGTCAAAAAAGTAGGCAAAACCAAAGCCACCGCCTAATGTAAAGAGCAGAAACGCCACTACCGCTGCCCCCGCCGGGGCAAATGGCCGCAAGAATTCGCGGTACAGCAGATACAGCCCCAGAAAAAACAGCAGCAATGCAATCGCCATAGGGAGTATGTAGGCGAATGTCAGCGGAGCACCCAGCTTTAAAAAGGTGGAGGAAACACTGTCGCATAGAAAAGGGTACCCCACCGGTGTGCCGGGCACAATGGAATACTCCGGCGGAAAAGTCTCCTGTTCAGCAATAGAGGTCATCAGCCCCAGATGCAGGGGCATATCTCCGAAGGTACTCTGCCCGCAGTGAAGGGCACCGTTTTCTGGCCGCAGGGTATGCGTATACAGCAAATATAGCGAAAATAGCCACAACGGCATCGCTCCCCACAAGGGACGCAGACGTGCCAGAGAAAAAGGCTCACGCATAACAGGCTTTGCAGCTGGAAAGAACCGCGCAGCAGCCAGCAAAATCAGTGCAGTGCCACCTGCCAAAAGCTGTGCTTCCCATGTAAACCCCAGCAAAAACGACCACAAAGCAGGAAGCCATAACAGCAAAAGCAGGCCGGCACAGCCGCCCATCCACAGCCGTACACACAGGCGGCGCGGGTGCAGAATGCGGTCAGAGAGAGAAAAACCGGTAAACAAGAACAAACCGCTGTACAGGATAGAAAGAAGCATAAAAAACCTCCTTGCAAAAACAATGGGAGCACTTTGAAATTATTATAACACAAAGCAGCTTATGTTTCCCACCGGGAATTTCCGAATTACATATAATTGATAAAGCTTTATGCTATCCTAAACTTCATTTTCTGGATAACTGGAAAAGAGCTTGACTGCGGGGATGGCTGCCCTCATGGGCATTTATCTCTTTGCTTGGCTGAATGGAGCTTCTATCTACTAATATTTATTAAACAAAGAAAGGCGCGGAACGTTTTCACAAGTTCCGCGCCTTTCTTCCTTTATTCATTAGTCATCATCATCGTTGTCGTCTTCATACCGGTCGTCGTCATAGCGGTCATCATTGTCGTCATCTTCATACCGGTCATCGTCATAACGGTCATCATTGTCATCATCTTCATACTGGTCGTCGTCATAACGGTCATCATTGTCATCATCTTCATACCGGTCATCGTCATCATAACGGTCATCATCGTCATCATTGGGACGAATAGTCGGTTTAACCGTAGGCTTGGGTGTAGCTTTTGGAGTAGCCTGCACTTTATCATCATCGTCGTAGGCATCCCAATCATCATTATGCTCATAATCCGCTTTCATAATTTTCCCTGTGACAGCATCCACTTCAAATTCATACTCAACACCATTAGCCGTAAATTCCAGCTCATATACGCCATCATCCAATTCATAGTCCCGCTCCGTGAACTGTGCTTCTTCCAGGCCCAACTGTTTCAGAACCAGCTCTTTAGCCTTTTCCAAACCGATATATCCATTACTTGTATAATCTTTTTCTTCTACAGTCATAGCGGAAGAAGAAAGCTTATGAAGTTCTACAGTACTGCGAACACTTTCGGCTACTTCCTCCAAAAAGTCATCGTCTGGATAGCGGGAACCCTCTTCCAGCTTAATAACAATATTTTTGGCATGTCCGTCAATGGTTTCTTCGAAATACCCATCCTGATAAATTTCTTCTACCAGCTCACTGACTACCGTATGACACTCCTTGCCTTCATATCCGGTATACTCGCCTATTACTTTTTTTCCATCATCGTTTTTCCCATCGATTTTCAAAACCTTTCCATCATTGTCATACGCAATTTCAATTTCAGGATTCACACTCAACAGGATAGTCCCTGCAGCTTGGGGCGCCAAGGTTTCTCCCGACTGGGAAGCAGCAGCTTGTGAATTGCTGTTTGAAGACACACATCCGGCAAGTACAGCAAGACTTATCATGGTAGCTACGGCAGCAAATACTTTTTTTCTCAAATTTGTTTTTTTCATGGTAAAATCTCCTTTACTGTATATTAGGGATTCATTGTTGTCGGCTTTCTTATCTGATTGCCTTGTGTATAAAGAGTACGGATGTCAAAACGGAAAATCGGGGTCGTTTCAAAATTTTTTTATTTTTATTCTTCATCATCATCTGTATCATTGTCGTCATCGTCCTCGCCGTCATTATCATCGTCATCATCGTCCTCATCATTATCGTCACCATCATCCTCATCTTCTTCATCATCGTCGTCATTATCTGAAGAATTTGGTGTGGGGGTTGGCTGAACCGTAGGCTTCGGGGTTGGCTTTATGGTACCGGTTGGATAACTGGACGACTCCGTTTCTTCTTGTTCTTCGCCTTGTGCTGGAGTCTGGGGAGAAGGAGATGGATTTACCGGAGCAATCACAACAATTTGCTCGGAGGAAGCTGTTTTTTCATCATTGGAAGTCTTATCTTCACTATCAGTAACAGTAATGGTCACCGTATGCTGAAAATGGACTTCCAGCTCCGTCAAAATCATTTCTTCAGCTGCTGTTTTCCACTCACTATCATCAGAATCTACCGTTAGGGAAATCTCTCCTCCTTGAGAAAGATAACCCATTTCCACCGCCCTGTCAGCTAGTTCATCAGAAACCTGTTCTACCCGTTTCCACAAATAATCTCCCCCTTCAATCAACTGTTTTCCATCCTCATTCAGTCCTTCAAGCCCTACCACATACTGCATCCGGTTCACCTGTATCCTGACATCTGGGTTAATTTGCATACGAACTGACCCCACTGGATAAATAATAAATTGAAAAAACAACAACGAAATCAGACAAAAACATGCTGCAATAGCCGTGATAGAAAAAATTTTTCTTACAGGAACTTTTTTCTCTTCTGAAAATGGAATAATTTCATTTAATTCTTGCCCCACTTCATAATTCAAATTTGCAGCTTTGATAAATCTTCCTTTTTCATCTAAAACGACTGCATAGCTGAGACCACATTCCATTACCAAATATTTCATTCGATTCGGCCCCCTTTTGATGGAGCCATCTGCTGCAGATGGCCTCGGATAATTTCAAACCCATTTGTATATGCCAAAAAAATTGCCACAATATATTTTCTGTGGCGTTCCAGTGTTTTCCTGTCTACTCCGGCTCCAGCCGCCAACTGTGACAAGGGGAGCTTTTTGGAAGAAAGGAGCTTTTCGAAAATTTCAGGGTGCTCTTTTGCATATCGCAGCGCCTGATGACAAGCCTCCAATGTACGTTTTTGACGAGGACAGTTGTCCGAAATATCCGTTAATGAAAGGCCAAAATCTGATAATTCCTTTGAAAATGTAAGGATTTCCATTTTTGCTGCTCCATGGTCCTCTTTCTCGGCAATAGTGTTTTTCCTGTCTTCCAGTCTTTCCAGCATGGAGCGGTTATCATCCGGCTCTGTTTCATCCAGTGAGATTGCGCCTGTATGACGGCTTTCCTGACGGATATAATCAATCAACCGATTTTTGATATTGACGGCAGCAAATTTTAAAAAGGCACCCCGTATTTTTTGATATTTCAGTACAGCTTCATGAAAGGCAAACATGGCAATACTCAATTCATCATCTCTGCCCTCTTCTGGAAACCGATGGATAAATTTAGCTGTTTCAGACTTAATAAAAGGGAGATATTGCCGTACCAGCTGGTCCGCAGCCAGCGTATCACTTTTTGCCGCATATACTTGTGCGACAAGTTCATATTCCTGATTCATAACGACACCCCTGTAAATAGAATACGGATAAAAAAACGGATTTTCGGGGTCAAAACCAAAAATCCGTTTTTTGTAAAATTCTATAATATGCTAAGAGTATCATAAAATTATTGTGTAAAGTTTACGCATTAATCTGTGTAAACTTCCTGTAAAATCAAAGAGACCGGCTATAAAGCCGGTCTCTTTGATTATGAAATTGTTTCCAGGCCTGTAGAAAGCTGATACAAATGGGCATAAATCCCATTTTTCTCTAGTAACTCCTGATGGCTGCCCCGCTCTTCAATTCCTTTTTCAGTCAACACCAAAATTGTGTCGGCCCGGCGAATCGTAGAAAGACGGTGAGCAATGGTAAACGTAGTACGCCCTTTTGAAAGCTTTTCAAGCGATTGCTGCACCAGCTTCTCACTTTCATTATCCAATGCCGAAGTTGCCTCATCTAAAATAAGAACTGGCGGGTTTTTCAAAAATGCCCGGGCAATACTAATCCGCTGCTTTTGTCCACCCGAAAGCTTTACGCCTCGTTCCCCTACATAAGTGTCATATCCATCATGCAGATTCATAATAAACTCATGAGCTCCTGCCTGTTTAGCTGCCTCCATAACTTCTTCTCGAGAAGCTCCTGGACGGCCATACTGGATATTTTCAAAAACAGAGCCCGAAAACAAATAAACTTCCTGCTGCACTACACCAATCATAGAGCGCAGGGACTGGATGGTTAACCCACGAATATCCTTTCCATCCAGAAGTACAGCCCCTTCAGTTACATCATAAAACCGGGGAATCAGACTGCACATGGTTGTTTTTCCCCCGCCCGAAGGACCTACTAATGCAACATTTTCTCCAGGCTTTACATGCAAATTGATATGTGACAGTACTTCGGTTCCATCATCCGTATAGGAAAATCCGACGTTTTCAAACCGGATGTCTCCTTTTACATCAGTCAGTGGCTTCGCTCCCGGCTCATCATGAATCTCTACCGGAGCATCCATAATTTCTATAAACCGCTCAATACCAGTCATACCCCTCTGAAATTGTTCCGTAAATTCCACAATTCGACGAATGGATGTTAATAACGTAGAGACATACAACAAATATGCCATGAGTTGTGCCGGCTCTAATTGATGGTAAATCATAAACAGCGCGCCCGCGACTACCACCACAATATACATCAAACCGTCAAATAGCCTGGTAGAGGTTTGAAAGCCTGCCATATATCGGTACATTGCTTTTTTGATATTTAAAAATTGTTGATTTCCTTCTTCGAACTTTTTTCTTTCAATGTCCTCGTTTGCAAAAGATTTTACTACCCGGACTCCCAGCAAACTGTCTTCCACCTGTGCATTCAGTTCGCCAATCTGCACTCGGGAGCGCTTAAACTCCACACGCATTTTTCGGTTAAAATACATAGAACAAGCAACCATCAAAGGTAAGATGGCAAAAATAATCAGGGTTAACCAGATATTCATGGGCAGCAAAATGCAGAAAGATGCAATGATTTTTACTCCTGCAATAAAAAACTCTTCGGGACAATGGTGTGCAAATTCTGTTACATCGAATAAGTCACTGGTAATTCGCGCCATAATCTGACCAATTTTTGTGTTGTCATAGTAGGAAAATGACAGCTTTTGCAAATGGTCAAACAAATCTCGACGCATATCAGTTTCAATCCGCGCTCCCATAACATGTCCAATAGAAGCCATATAATAATTAGCTGCACCATCAATCAAACGTAAAATCAAATAAAACAGCCCTAACTGCAAAACAATCTGTACGGTTAAGGCTTCCAAATGATTCATGCCCATATCGGTAATATATTCTACAATTAGTGGCAGCACCAGTTCACAAACGGTAGTTAATGCCGCACAAAACAAATCTAATACCAACACCCATTTATACTTTTTAAAATAGGGAGCAAACCGTCGAATTAACCCCAAGTTTTTTTTATTTTTACCCATAAACCCTACTTCCTTTTCCGTTTCTGTTTCAAAGCATTATTTTTTTGCTCGATTACTACCTCATTATGCCACAGAAAAACACTCCGTGCAAGAAATGTTTGAAAAACTCCCTATTTAATTGTATACCCCACAAAAATTTATATATATACCATCAACCACAATATATGGTGTCTTTACTTTTGCAAGAACGTTTTGGTTTTTCCACAATGTTTTGATAGTTGGAGGAAAATTTAAATTTGTTTGCACGACGATATTATTATTTTATTGCGCTGCTATGATTTTTTCAAAAAACCGTATCTATTGTACAACAATAAACATAAATCAAAAATAAAAAAGGAAAAAGCCGGGGGGAAACCCGGCTTTTTCCTTTTTGGGGAGGAGTTGTATTGAAAAAGGTGCGGCAAACCATGCCGCCGATCTTATAAACAAGTTCATGAAAAAACATATTTCTAAACTTTTTATGTTTTTGCAACACCATTATACCCCACAATATATGGTATGTCAACCGTTTCACAATACGTTGACAAAGAATCTCTTTTTTATCCAAAATCAGATTTTGGATAGATTCAGTTTCTTACGGATTGCCCTAGCCACGTAAAAAAACAAGGATTATTCCATATCGATTTTGGGCAGAGAGGCAAAACCAGGTGCCAAATCTTCATCTGTAGGGATATAATCCGACATCGTTCCCTCACGGAAAGAGGTATATGCAGTCATATCAAAATATCCGGTACCAGTTAGGCCGAATAGAATGCACTTGCTTTCACCGGTTTCTTTGCAACGCAAAGCCTCATCAATGGCAATACGGATGGCGTGGGAAGACTCAGGTGCAGGCAAAATCGTTTCGGTTTTTGCAAAAAGGGTTGCTGCTTCAAATACTTTTGTTTGCTCTACACTGCGAGCCTCATCCAAATATCCATCATGATACAGCTTGGAGAGGATAGGAGACATGCCATGATACCGCAGGCCACCAGCGTGATTGGCAGAAGGAATGAATCCACATCCTAATGTATACATTTTGGCCAGAGGCGTTACCTTTCCAGTATCGCAGAAGTCATAGGCATATTTTCCCCGTGTAAGAGATGGGCAGGAAGCAGGCTCTACTGCGATAAAATGGGGGTTAGCGCGGCCCAGCAGCTTATCCTGCATAAAAGGAGCGATGAGGCCGGCAAGGTTAGAACCACCACCAGCGCATCCGATAACAATATCAGGATATTCATCCAGCATCTCCATAGCAATTTTCGATTCCAAGCCAATAATTGACTGGTGGAGCACTACTTGGTTAAGCACAGAGCCCAGCACATAACGATAGCCTTCATGGGTAGTCGCTACTTCAATAGCTTCGCTAATAGCACAACCCAAGCTGCCGGTAGTGTTGGGGTCACCTGCCAAAATTGCTCGACCTACAGCTGTTGTATCACTGGGGCTGGCAATCACATCCGCGCCAAATGTTTGAATAATAGAGCGGCGATGGGGTTTCTGCATATAAGAGCCCTTCACCATAAAAACGGTTAGCGGCAAACCAAAGTATGCACAAGCTTCTGCCAAAGCAGTTCCCCACTGGCCAGCACCAGTTTCCGTTGTCAGGCCTTTCAATCCCTGTTTTTTTGCATAATAGGCCTGAGGGACAGCAGAATTGAGTTTATGGCTGCCAGAAGTATTGTTCCCCTCAAACTTATAATAAATACGGGCGGGAGTATCCAGATATTTTTCCAAAGTATAAGCACGGCACAAAGGGGAAGGACGATAACATTTATAAATTTCCTGTACCTCTTCAGGGATATCAATATATCTGGTTGTGCTATCCATTTCCTGTGCCGCTAATTCCTCGCAGAAAATAGGATACAGCTCCTCAGTTTTAATGGGCTTGTGTGTCACGGGGTTGAGCATAGGCTCGGGCTGCTCTTTCATGTCGGCCCGCATATTGTACCACTGCTTCGGGAGCTGGTCTTCGGTCAGGTTCAGTCGATGAGGGATTCTTGCCATAATGGGTTGCTCCTTTCAAAAATAGAAATTTTTCACAGTGATGGTTTTAAGGGGATTCCTTTTGGATAAATAAAAAAGCTCCTGTCCCTGCTGTTTTACAGGGACAGGAGCTGTTCTCTCCTGCGGTACCACCCGGTTTGACGAAAAAAATCGCCCACTCATTCCATACACCATCATGTATGCTCCCTTGATAACGGGTGGAGTTCCCGTCACAGGCTACCTGCCACAATTGGCGCTCACCCGGCCCTCGTAAGTCCATTCACCACACGTGTTTTCGCTGGATTCCACCATTCCCAGCTCTCTGAAGAAAACAACTTGTATGATTACTACTCTTACTCATTGGTTTTATTTTTATTGTTGATATTATATGCCTGAAATCAAATTTTGTCAACAGTTTTTTTTAGAAAATATGCCAGTAAGATATCTTTTCTTTTTCCATCGATTTATTAATACAATACCACTGTATTTCCCTGTATGGTACACTGGCATTCATAACTTTGCTGTTTTCCTGTTTTGGCGTCAAAAATAGAATAAAACGTAAAGGCATCGCTTTCATCACTCATCATATATCTTGCTACAATAAAGCGGTCCTGAATGCAGCACACAAAATCTCCTAATTCTTTGCTATAGTAAGCATCGACAGCAGAATTTAATGTACCGGTGATATGATATCCATCCTCCAGCTCTTCCACTCGAAACACTTGTGCCGCATCTGTATCAATATAAAAAGAAGCAGGTGCTTCATCCTCTTTTAAATTCAAGTCTGCTACCACATCTTTTCTCACAGTCGCCTTACTCACTGCACAAATTCGTTGGTCACTGGTTGGAAAATGCTTTGCACGGAAATATAAATTATAATCATCCATTCCGGCAAAACGCACAAGCCCATCTGTCCCTGCACTGAGTATCCTCTCCAAGGGAAGATGACTTTCTGCGCTCTTGACTCCCACCACAAAATCCAACAAAGCACATAGCCAAACTGAATCTTCCACGCCTTCTCCCAGCCAACGCCGGTTGCGATAGCAATGTTCTTTTTCTTCTTCACTGCCATATGGCTGTAAAATGAGCAGTTGTGTTTCCCCGCCCACGTCATATGTAATTAAATTTTCAGGCAGCAAACTGCAAATCCGCCGGTCTCGAATATAGTAATATCGATGTTCAGAAATATCATACAAACAGGCAATCCTGGCAAAACCTGTTGCCCTGCGGTATTCTTCAAAAATCCCCTTGTGTTTTTCATTTTCCTGCGTATAAAAAATCACATGGGTTTCATCCAACGCTTTACAGCCAAAAAAATCGCCCACAAAATGGATTTCTTCCAAAGCTTTTTCCCGCCCAGTCTCTTTGTCCAGGCTTAAAAGCCACACCGTACTTCCTCCATTTTCCATGACAATCAGAATTTCCTCTGGAAAATCAAAATAATGCTGGACAAAGGAAGGCTTGGTTAAAAAGTAATTGGCAATAATCCGCTCACGCTGGGTTTCGCGATTATACTCCAAAATAAACAGGCTCCGGTGGCCTTCTTCATCTTTTTCTTCTGCATAGTAAATCATAGATGGACCAATAGAAATCAATTCCACATTGCTGTCTGTCACAATATTACGGATGTCCACTACAGTCATATTGCTCTGGCCCCCTTGCCCCTGTTAAAAAATATCGGTATAATAAAATCCTGCAAATATATTTCCATCTGCAGGATGGCACTTTCTCAAATTAACTTGTACTTCATTATACCATAAATTCTGTAGAAAAAATATCAGAAATTATGTTTATCCCCATATTTTTAAAACATTTTCCCCACCCAATCCAACAGAAAGAAGGATTTCCCTATGAAAGTAACAAAGCCATCTCCTACAATCATGGAAGTAGACATTCACGGTTTGATGGCATCAGATGCGAAAGCCAGGCTGGAACATCTTTTAAGCCATGCAGGCCCTCAGATTCAAGAAGTCATTGTGATTCATGGCTACAGCAGAGGGACCGTATTGCGTGATATGGTACGCACCCAGTTAAAGCATCCCAGAATCCAAGCAAAACTTTTATCCCTCAATCAGGGACAAACCCGCATTCTTTTAAAAAAGCCCTCAAAGTAATTTTTTATTAAAGAATATCCTTTACGATTCTGGGACACAATAAGAATCCGCCGGTTCTCCTTTCTCCGGCGGAACCTCTCCAAATCCCTTTTCTTTCTTTACCCCTTCCGACTCCTCCCGGAAGGGGTATTGTATTGACAATTTTAGATTATTACTTTATCGTTGATTATTTTTACACTTCATAATATTCCCCACTTTTCAAACAACTGGAGGTGTGGATGGAAATTCGGGAAACACAAATTTAAATGTCATTCACTAATCACCAAAATAAAAAGCCTGCCCCCTCCCAAATAAATGGAAGGGGGCGGGCTTTTTTCAGGAAAACATAAAGGTCAAATTCTTAGGCTTACTCAAAATCAATTGCAACAATCCAGGTTATTGTTATTCCGCAATACGTGCCTTGCGACGGACAATAACTACCAGAGCCAAACCAGCAACCACTACCAAGAGTACCAACATCATAACAGGAGTGTTATCGCCCGTTGTTGGAGTCTGTGTACTGGTGCTGCTCTCATTGGCAGAACCATTGTTGGAAGAATTGTTAGAAGAGTCTTCGTTACCAGATGTGGTATCATCAGGCTTGCTAGTGTCAGTATCATCCTTGCCATCATCCGTTGAAGGCTCGTCTGTATCTGCACTCAGGTTCTCGATTGCCTCATTCAGCTCTGCTACAGCCTCGTCTACCACAGCCTGGTCATCTTCGCTCAGAGTCTCATCGGCCAGTACCAGATTTGCATTGTACAAAGCTGCCTTGAATACTGCCACACTCTCGGCGGTATATCCGCTTACATCCATTCCTTCGGCCTTGT
>DYBQ01000024.1:0-25893 GCA_019418545.1 Clostridiales bacterium
AGAAACAGCTGCTGTCCAGGTGGAAGAGTCGGCAGAGTCTGCTGATGACAGTGAAAAGCCGGAAGGAGAAGAGCCGTCTGTGCCGAAAACTCCAGAGGAGCCGGAAGCTGAGCAGGCTGAAGCAAGCCCCACTTCTGAAGAGGAAAATGAGGAGAAGGCTAACGGCGAAGAGGAATATACTTTGAAGGTTTCCAGCTTCCCGCCGGTAGAGGAGGAAGAAGTTCCTCAGACCGATGCCCGTTATACGCCCGTGCATTTTGACGGGGAGGACGATTCTTCCCAAAATCCCGAGTCTCCGGTGGATATTTTTCACAAGCACCAGCCGTAACATGGCAGGGGGCTTGGCGCTCATTTTTTGTGTATAAAAGGCCAGGGGCGGCTGAACAGGCCGGCCCCTGCTTAATGTTAGGTAAGGAGGAACTTCTTTGCTGATTCTCTCTTTCATTTTGATAGCGCTGGGGGTAGGTGCTGACCAGGCTGTTAAATATCTGATAGTCCAGAATTTGAAGCCGGATGGGACAATTTCGTTGATTCCCGGCCTGCTGGACATTACTTATGTGGAAAACACCGGCGTAGCATTTGGAATGCTTCCAGGACATTTGTGGATTATGGTAGCGGTTACATCGGTGTTTATTTTGATTATGCTGGGTGTGCTGATTTTTTATCGGAAACATACGGCTTTGTCCCGGTTGTCAATGATTTTGATTATTGCCGGCGGTATTGGCAATTTGATTGACCGGGTGCTTCTGGGATATGTGGTGGATTATATTCAGGTATCGTTTTTCCCGCCAGTGTTCAATTTGGCGGATAGCTTTGTGGTGGTAGGTGTAATCCTGCTGCTGGTATATGTAATATTCTGTACCGGAAAAGACGACGGCCGGGAATATGTGATAAGGAGCCGCCGGTGAATTCCCGGGAAGGAGAGCGCTTTTCTCTGACGGTTTCCCCAGAGTACGGGGGCAAGCGGCTGGACGGGTTTCTAGCAGAGAGCCTGGAAGAGATGACCCGTTCTGGTGCCCAGAAGCTGATTGAGGAAGGCTGCGTAAAGGTGGAGGGGAAGATTCCCCAAAAAAGCCTGAAACTTCGGGAAGGCTGGCAGGTGAAGGTGCTGCTTCCTCCGGTGCGGGAAACCTCTGTGGAGCCCGAGAATATTCCTTTGGACATTGTTTATGAGGATGAGGATTTGCTGGTAGTCAACAAGCCCAAGGGTATGGTGGTGCATCCGGCTCCCGGCAACCCGGACGGTACCCTGGTAAACGCCTTGTTGTTTCATTGCGGCAGCAGCCTTTCAGGCATTAACGGCGTTTTGCGGCCGGGAATCGTCCACCGGATTGACAAGGATACCAGCGGTTTGCTGATGGTGGCCAAAAATGATTTTGCTCACCGGCATTTGGCGGAACAAATTCAGGTACACAGCTTTTATCGGGAATATGAGGCTGTAATCTATGGCAATCTGAAGGAAGATTCCGGCACCGTGAATGCGCCCATTGGGCGGCACCCGGTGGATAGGAAAAAAATGGCAGTGACGGAAAAAGCCTCCCGGCAGGCCATCACTCATTTTCAGGTATTGGCACGTTATGGACGATTTACCCACGTTCGCCTTCGGCTGGAAACTGGGCGCACTCACCAAATTCGGGTTCACATGGCCTATTTGGGGCATCCTCTGGCTGGGGATGAGGTATATGGCCCTCGAGATGTGATTCGTGTGCTTCACGGCCAGTGCCTTCATGCCAGGAGATTGGGATTTGTCCATCCCCGCAGCGGGGAATATATGGAATTTTCAAGCCCCTTGCCGGAATGGTTTTCTGAATTTCTTTTTTCGTTAGGCGAACCGCGAGAAATTTTGGAGTGCTAACGACATTTTTTGTCAATAAAACATTTTTTGTTTGCAATTTTTCTGGCGATGTTTTATACTGATTTCTGTGGCGATTTCCGGGACAAGAGGAGGACGGGAAAATGTCAATAGAAGTTCATGAGATTCACAGGCAGGAGCAGATGCTGCGGGCTTGTGCTCAAATGCTGCGTCAAGTGGAAAAGGATGCTGTGTGTCTTTGCAATGACATGGCAGGACTGGAAACAGAAGACGAAACCTTTACCCAGTTAGAAAGTGCGGTAAAACAGGCTGCTGTGGACATGAAGCGGGAGGCTGCCTGTATCGAAAAGCTGGCGCAGGAAATTTCGGAAGCAGCAGCCCAGTTGCGCTCACAGGAAGCATTGTTAAAAGAGTCCTCTCTGTGGAGTGGAGAGGAAACTTTGTTTTAACAGATTGTGCGCATAGATTCATACCAGAAGGAGGGGCTGTTGTATGAACGAAAAGGAATTCAAGTGTCGAATGGAAAAAATTTCACTTCAGAGCCGTGGGTGCGTTAAAAATCTTCGGGAAATCCAGCAGGTATTGCGGCAGCTGGATTTGGATGATGCGTTGCTGTCTGACCGGAATATTCGAAACCATTGCCGGCAGATAAAAGAAAAATTGGAGGAGAAGTCCCAACTATTTGAGCAGATTCAAAAATATGCGTCTGAAAGTCCCTGGATAGATGTGTAAAAGTTTTTTAAAGTTGTATTTTATGGCCTTAAACAAAACATTGTGATAGGCTTTTATAAAAGGAGGATATTTCTGCGATGTATGAGCCCAATTTTGATTCGGATTTGTCCGGTTACTACAGCCTGTATGAAAAGGCTGCCATCTGGCCTTGGGTTATTATTGGATGTTTGGCAGCAGCAGTTGTTGTAATGGCAGTATTGTATTTTACTTTCCTTTCTGCCCGGAATGAAGGACGGTTTCACGGATTTGCTGGTTGGTTGTATAACTTTTTGAATTCCAAAAAGTTATACTTTGAGCCAATTTTACGGATTGTATATTTAACGGTAGCTGTTTTTTTGGTACTCTATGGGATTTTTACTATCTTTATGGGTTTAGGAAATTTTGGTCAGAATCTGGTCAGCGGCCTGATTATTATTGTGGCGTACAATGTAGTAGCCCGATTGATTTATGAATTTTTGCTGCTGATTGTGTCCCTGTGTCGGAATATGGCAGAACTGAACCGCCGGATGGGAGGAAAGCCTGTAGGCCCTCGGGAAGCACGGGGAGAGGATTGGTATAATCCTTTCACCAGCTTTGTTTCCAAAAAACCGCAGCAGCCGGTGAATCCCTATCAGCGTCCGGTGGCACCTCAACAGCCTGCTCCTCAGGATAGTGTTCCCCAGCAGCCTGTTTCTGCTCCGGTGAACCCCTATCAGCGTCCGGCAGCACCTCAGCAGCCTGCTCCCCAGGATAGTGCTCCCCAGCAGCCTGTTTCTGCTCCGGTGAACCCCTATCAGCGTCCAGTGGCACCTCAGCAGCCTGCTCCCCAGGATAATGCATCCCAGCAGCCCGCTTCCAACCAAGCTAATCCCTATCAACGTCCTGTTTCCACGTTTGGACATGCGGTATATTGCGGCAGCTGCGGAAAACAGATTCCTTCTGATTGCGTAATTTGTCCCTGGTGTGGCTCACCCAGAAACTCTTAATTTTTTGCATTTTTTAGTTTTTGCCTGCACGGAACGTGTTCCGTGCAGGCTTTTTGGCATAATTGTTGTTTTTTAACAAAGGAAATTCCAACGAAACTTGAAAGAAAATAAAAGAAAGTGTCACTGTTTTTGTCACACCTTGCAAAGGAAATATTTGTGTTTTATACTTATCACAGCTATTGATTGTCAAAACCCGCCGGGGCATGTGTTTCAGGCCATTATTGCAATGGATGCGGCTGAACCGGCTTTTATGAGGGGGTCGGCGGGGTTTGGCAAAATTAGCATAAGGAGAAATGCAAAAAGCATTTTTCCTTTTTTTTTCGCCTCAAATATGGTATACTGGCAATAGATTATATGGCAGGAAAAAATCCTGCGAAGGGAGAGCGTTTGACATGATTCTTACGATTCATAACGAATTTGGCAGCGCTGCGGTGGACACACAGGGCGCACAGTTGATGTCTTTTAAAAATGCTGATGGTCTTGAGCATCTGTGGCAGGGAGACAAAACCTATTGGGGTGGCCGTGCCCCAGTGCTGTTCCCCATTGTGGGCGCTCTGCGGGATGGGAAAACCATCATCAAAGGCGGCGAATATGCCATGCGCCAGCACGGGATTGCCCGGCACCTGTCTTTTGAGGTGGCAGAGCAGAAAGACGATTCCGTTACCCTGCGGCTGGTTTCTAACGAGGAAACCCGCAAACAGTACCCCTATGACTTTGCCCTGTATATGACCTATCGTTTTGAGGGCCCCCGCCTGGTCACAGAGTTTCGGGTAGAGAATACTGGCGAAGAAGTGATGCCTTTTGGTGTTGGCGGACATCCGGCATTTAACTGCCCCATGGTGGAAGGCGAGAGCTTTGAAGACTATGTGGTAGAATTCGAAAAGCCCGAAACTGGCCGCTGCCCGGCAATCGTTGCCGGCGGCTTGATTGATTTCCACCAGCGGAAGGTCGTTATGGAGCATGAGACTGAAATCGCCATGCGTCACGAGCTGTTCTATGAAGATGCTTTGGTGTTTGACACGCCCCGCTCCCGTGTGGTACGGCTTGTAAGCCGGAAAACGGGTCATGGTGTGGAAATGGATTTTGCTGACTTCTTCTATTTGGGCGTGTGGTCCGCCAAGAATGATGCTCCCTTTGTGGCACTGGAGCCTTGGGCAGGATGTGCAACTGGAGCAGATGAAGACGATGAGTTTACCCATAAGCGTGGACTAACCTATTTGAAGCCTGGTAAGGAAGCCGTGTTCGCTTTTGGCGTAAAGGCACTGTAAAAGCTCAGAGCAATATAAAAGCCTGCATACCGATGATTGGTATGCAGGCTTTTGCTTTGTGGGGGGAAATCTTTTTGTAAGGGGAAACTTCTCCTACTTTTTTCTTGCAGCCTTTTTTGCAGCCCACTGACGTTTGCGGCGATAGTTGCGAAGCAGCTTTATAGCGGCAGCAAAAAATATGATATACATGGCTATACCCATTCCCTGAAAACAATACGGGGAAAGAGTTAAACATTCCATACAGCTTTCAAATTGCAAAAAAGTGTTTCCGTCCGCTTCCATTTCCAAAATCGTGTTGGAATTTGGATGAATCAGAAGCCGGACTTTTTCCCCAGCAGGAAGAAGCTTCATTTCATTCAAAAAGCTTTCGTTTATGCAGGAAGCGTCGATTTGCATAGGCTCTAAACCAGAAAAATATAGAGTAAGGCCATATCTGGAAGGCCTATTAAACAGATTATGGCAAGAGGTATAGGAAGCTTCCTTGGAAATCGCCTGTTCTCTGGAAATGGAAGCATGCCAATAGCCCTTGCCAAAAACGAAGACAGTACCCATTAGCAGAGATATGAGCAGAAGAAGGATAAGTTTGGATGTTGAGATAGTTTCTTTCCGTTCACGCATAACAGCCTCACAAAAAACGTTGTATATAAATTGAATGTATCATAGAGAAGAGAAAAAGTCCAGTTTTTTGCAAAGAGTGATGTGAAATACAAGAAATATCTTCAATTCACCAAAAAATGTCTAATGAATCTCAAGGAATTTTGTGGTAAAATGTAATATAAACAGAAAATAAAAATGGTGTGTACCATACGATATAACAAGGAGGTAATGGGATATGAACAAACAAATGACCCACAAAGAAGCACTGGCTCTGGCCAAAGAACTAGTAGAGAAAATGACCATTGAAGAGCGGGCTTTCCAGCTGAGCTATCGTGCCCCGGCAATTCCCCGTCTGGGTATCCCCGAGTATAACTGGTGGAATGAGGCCCTTCATGGTGTAGCCCGCGCCGGTGTTGCCACTATGTTTCCCCAGGCGATTGGCCTTGCCGCTACTTTTGATGATGAGTTTCTGCAGAAGGTGGGCGATGTGGTAGCCGAAGAAGGCCGTGCCAAGTATAACGCCTATCGTGCGGAAAACGATAGGGATATTTATAAGGGCCTGACCTTCTGGTCCCCCAACGTGAATATTTTCCGTGACCCCCGCTGGGGCCGCGGCCACGAAACCTATGGCGAAGACCCCTATTTGTCCAGCCGGATGGGCGTTGCCTATATCCGTGGCTTGCAGGGCGACGGAAAATATTTGAAAGCGGCTGCCGGCGTTAAGCACTTTGCCGCTCACAGTGGGCCGGAAAATATTCGCCATGAATTTAACTCGGTGGTCAGCAAAAAGGATTTGGAAGAAACTTATTTCCCTGCATTTGAAGCCTGCGTGAAGGAAGGCGACGTGGAGAGCGTGATGGGTGCCTATAACCGTGTCAATGGAGAGCCTTCCTGCGGCAGCAAGACTCTGCTTCAAAAGACCCTGCGTGAAAAGTGGGGGTTTGAAGGCCATGTGGTTTCCGACTGCGGTGCCATTATGGACTTTCATCAGTTCCACAAGATTACCAAGACCGTTACTGAATCCGCTGCTATGGCAATGGAAGGCGGCTGCGACTTGAACTGTGGTGAGGTGTATATCCATCTGCTGGAAGCACTGGAGGAAGGTCTGGTGACAGAGCAGCAGATTACCACTGCCTGTGAGCGAGTGATGGCCACCCGTTTCCGTCTGGGCATGTTCAGCAATGACTGCGAATATGACAAAATTCCCTACAGCGCCAACGATACCCATGAACATCACCTGCTGGCTCTGGAAGCGGCAAGAAAGTCTATGGTGCTGCTAAAAAATAACGGTATCCTGCCTCTCAAGGCTGACGAACTGAAAACCGTGGCAGTGATTGGCCCCAACGCCGACAGCCGCGAAGTATTGTGGGGCAACTATCACGGCACGGCTTCTCGAAATATCACGGTGCTGGAAGGCATTGAGGATTTGCTGGAAGGAAAAGCACGTGTATATTATTCTGAGGGATGTCCTCTGTATCAGGATGCAGCAGAAGGTGCGCTGGCAAGAAAAGATGACCGTGTAGCCGAGGCTGTGTGCATTGCCAAAATGGCAGATGTAGTCATTTTGTGCATGGGCCTGGACGGTAAGTTTGAAGGCGAAGACGGCGATGCCAACAACCCATATGCTTCCGGCGACAAGAAGAGCTTGGAGCTGCCCGGCCGTCAGATGGCTCTGCTGAAAGCCGTGCTGGATATAGGCAAGCCGGTGGTACTGCTGCTGGGTACCGGCAGCGCCCTGACCTTTGGCGGCGAAGAAGAGCGGTGTGCCGCTGTGCTGAATATGTGGTATCCGGGCGCATTGGGCGGAAAGGCAGTGGCAGAGGTGCTGTTCGGCAAGGCTTCCCCGGCTGGCAAGCTGCCTGTAACCTTCTATCGCACCACCGAAGAGCTGCCTGATTTTACCGACTATTCCATGAAAAACCGCACCTACCGCTATATGGAAAACGAAGCGCTGTACCCCTTCGGCTATGGCCTGACCTATGAGCCCTTTGCCGTTTCCGATTTGGAGGCAGGGCCGGACGGGGAAAATGTCCGGGTATCGGTAACCGTGGAGAACCTTGGCAAAAACGAGGCGGAACAGACCGTGGAAATTTATGTGAAGGATTTGGAGTCTCCGCTGGCCGTCCGCAATCACAGCCTGGCCGGCTTCCGCTGCGTGCGCCTTGCTCCCGGCGAAAGCCGCAGGGTTGAGATCCTCCTTACCCGCCGCGCCTTTGAAGCCGTGAATGAAGAGGGCGAGCGTGTTCTGGATAGCCGCCGCTTCCGCATTTATGCCGGCTTCAGCCAGCCTGATAAGAGGAGCGTGGAGCTGATGGGACAGGCTCCGCTGGAAATGAAAATTAACCTGTAATTGCAGAGCGGGATATACGAAACCTCTTGACAAATAGACAAAATTCCAGCAAACTATATAAAAGGGCATTTAGAAAAGAATCGATTTGCCATGGAAAAATGAAAAACTGTTCGCGGGAAAGCTTTCACTTCTATATGTTGTTTGCCAGTCTCGCGGATTGTTTTGAAGGGGAAGCCTTATCTTTTGGGTTCCCCTTCTCGGTTTTTCCATATAAACCGTTTTTTTAGTCATGCTCCCTTTTTCACAGCATATTTTGCTTTTCTGTAACACAGACAGGGGCGCCCTGTTCTGGAAAACAACACTTAATTTGGAAGGAAGTTGTACAGTATGGATTACTTAATTGGTGTGGACCTTGGTACCAGCGGTACCAAAACGGTCCTGTTTGATTCCTTGGGCAATGTCATGGCCAGTAAAACCGTTGAATATCCCCTCTATCAGCCTCAGAATGGCTGGGCCGAGCAGGACCCCGCTGACTGGTGGAATGCCGCTGCCGTAACCATCCGTGCGGTCATTGAAGAAAGCGGCGTCGATGCAGCGGACATCAAGGGCTTGGGTATTTCCGGCCAGATGCACGGCCTTGTGATGCTGGACAAGGATGGGAAGGTTTTGCGCCGCTCCATTATCTGGTGCGACCAGCGTACTGCGAAGGAATGTGAAGAAATTACCGAAAAGGTTGGGGCAAAGCGGCTCATCGAAATTACCGCAAACCCGGCCCTTACCGGCTTTACTGCCTCCAAGATTTTGTGGGTGCGCAACAACGAGCCGGAAATTTATGCCAAATGCGCCCATATCCTGCTGCCCAAGGACTATGTGCGCTATATGCTGACCGGTGCGTTTGCTACCGAAGTGTCCGATGCCTCCGGTATGCAGCTGCTGGACGTGCCGAACCGCTGCTGGAGCGACGAGGTATTGGAAAAGCTGGATATTGACAAGGCCCTTCTGGCAAAAGTTTATGAGTCCCCCGAGGTAACAGGCGTGATTACCGCCGAAGCAGCCGCTATTACCGGATTGAAAGCCGGGACTCCTGTAGTGGGCGGGGCCGGCGACAATGCCGCTGCGGCTGTAGGTACCGGCGTGGTAGAGGACGGCAAAGCCTTTGTCACCATTGGCACCAGCGGCGTGGTGTTTGCGCACACCTCCGACATTTCCATTGACCCCAAGGGGCGGGTCCACACCTTCTGCTGCGCCGTCCCCGGCTGCTGGCATGTGATGGGCGTGACCCAGGGCGCAGGCCTTTCCCTCAAATGGTATCGGGATAATTTCTGCACCGCAGAAATGGAAACTGCCAGGGGCATGGGCAAAGACCCCTATTACCTGATGGACAAGCAGGCCGAGCGGGTGCCCATTGGCAGCAATAAGCTGCTGTATCTGCCTTATCTGATGGGCGAGCGTACCCCTCATCTGGACCCGGATTGCCGCGGCGTATTTTTCGGCCTTTCCGCTATTCACACCAAGTATGATATGCTCCGTGCCGTTATGGAGGGTGTTACCTTCTCCCAGCGGGACAGCGTGGAAATTCTTCGGGAAATGGGCGTCAATCTTCAGGAAATGCTGGCCTGCGGCGGCGGCGGAAGCAGCCCCCTGTGGCGGCAGATGCTGGCTGACACCTTTAACTGCGAAGTAAAGACCGTGGTCTCCAAGGAAGGCCCTGCTTTGGGTGTGGCCATTTTGGCAGGCGTAGGCGCCGGGATTTATAAGAGTGTGGAGGAAGGCTGCCGTACCGTCATCCGCACCAATCCGCCCCAGGCTCCTGTGGCAGAAAATGTGCCCGAATATGAAAAGTTCTATCAAATCTATCGCAGCCTGTACCCGGCACTCAAGGATTCCTATAAAGCCCTGGCCCAGCTGTAATGATGATTTTTTGCAGAAAGAAGGATTGCTGCTATGAAAATTCAAAATGTTCATGATGATGCTTTCCGTAAATATGGAAAAGTAATTGAAAATGTAGATTGCACCGCCCTGATTGCCGAAATGGCCAAAACGGAAGCCCCCGAGGATGCAGTGGTTTATGTGCCCAGCGTACCGGAGCTGGAGGCTCTGCCGGTATTTGCCGATATGCGCGACCGGGTGTATGGCGGGATGCCGGTACAGATTGGTTACTGCAACGGCATGAACCACAAGCTCAACGCACTGGAATACCATCGGGATTCGGAAATCAACGTGGCCTGCACCGATTTGATTTTGCTGATTGGCAGTGAGCAGGACATTGAGCCCGGCACTTATCACTATGATACCTCGAAGGTAGAAGCATTTTTGGTGCCTGCCGGAACCATGATTGAGGTGTATGGAACTACTCTTCACTATGCTCCCTGCAGTGTAAATGGCGGCGTGTTCCGCTGTGTGGTGGTGCTGCCCAGAGGTACCAACGAGGCCCTTTCAGTAAAGCCTGCAGCAGACGGTGAGGATGCTTTGCTGTTTGCTGCAAACAAGTGGCTGATTGCCCATCCCGAAAGCGGTTTGGAAGCAGACGGCGCATTTATGGGATTGGTAGGAGAGAATATTTCCCTGTAAAACAAGTCGTTTTTTTAAGATTGGCAACACGGATTTAAAAGAGCCCCTGCCTTTTCAAAAGGCAGGGGCTCTTTTAAAAAGTTTTTGTGGAATTCGTCGTTTTTTCCCGTTTTGGGGTGTTGTGAACGAGAAAGATTTGTGATATTATATCAATAATGCCGGTAAATTGACTGGCAAAAGAACAAAAACGGCTTTTTGCCGAATAGACGGGAGCAGAAAATCTAATGAAAAAAATCGTGTCATGGCTGTTGGCAGTAACGCTGCTGACAATGGCTATCCCCGTATGTTTTGCGGCGGCTACCACCGAGCCGACAAAGGTGGAAGTGGAAGAATTGGATGTTGAATTCGAAGTGCCGGAAGGAATGTTCATCCTGACAGGAGACACCCCTATTGACAGCACAGACTGGGGACTGGCGGGATATGAGGACCCACTGGAAAAAGTGGGGGACTTTGAACAGGACGATTCGGGAAACCTGATGGCTATGGAACTGGTGCCAGAAGACCGTTCATATACGATACGAATCAGCCGGAAATATTCCGATGATAGCCGGAACTATTTTAACTTGAATGAAGTGACTGACGAGCAGTTTCAAGAGCTGTTGGATACCAACACTTTTGTAGATGAAGAATATGGGGTAACAGCAAAGGCAGAAAAGTATGAGCATAGCCAGATTCCTTTTTTCAAAATTGATTTGCAGGGCGAAGTGAACGACAGCCCAATCTGGGAAACCTGTTATGGAACCATCGTAAATGGCTTCAGCCTTTCTATTGATATGTTTGCAAACGCAGAGTTTACTGAGGAGCAGATTGCCCAGATTGAGCAATTGGTAGACAGTATTACAATCACTAAATTTGTGGAAAAGCCTACACAGGAGCAGATAATGCTTCAAATGGTCGCAGCAGTTTTACCAGTATTGATTATTATTGCAGCAGCTGTTGTGTTTTTCTTGGTGATTCGGCGGAACAATCGGAAAAAAGAGCGTCTCAAAAAAGAAATGACAGATATGCTGGTGGCCTATCGAAAAGAACAGGCCCAGCGGGCGGCACAGGACGAGCATTATCAGGTATCGAAAACCTTGTTTGAAAACACTACTTTTTGCAGCGATGTGGCGGCTCAGGATTTCTGTAAATTCCATTCCCTTCGTCGTTGCCTGCTGCGAAACAGTATGTTTATTCTATTAGGCGTTTTGAGCGTAGTAGTTGGCTTTATTTATAATGACAGCTGGCTGCTAAGAATTGTCATGATAGCGCTGGGAATTTACCTGGTGGTGCAGCCTTTCCTGATGCTGGACAGAATGAAGCGCGCAGAAGTAGGGTTTTATAAAAAAGCCCGCTCCCGTGAAGCAAGCTATGCTTTTCGGGAAGAGGATTTCCGCATTTCTGGTATTCAGTCAGTAACGCTTTATCCATATTTTCAAATTTTGAGTGCCTATGAGGACAAAAAATATTTTTATCTGTATTATACGGAAGACAGAGCTTATCTGGTGGAAAAGGATGGCTTTACCCTGGGAGAGGCCAATGATTTCCGCAAATTCCTGAAAGAAAAACTTGGAAAGAATTGTCACTGGCAATAATCAACTCTCGAGCAAAACGCCCCTTCCTGAGGAAACAGGAAGGGGCGTTTTGATGTATTTGCGATGGAACGGTACTGGCAATCAGCAAACCACATTATGTGGTTTCAGGCTCCCCCGCATGTTCCCGACACATCCGGCAAAAGTGAAGAAAAGCTGGGCTTTGAAATTTATCCTTGTGCCATACCAACCGAAAAGTTCGGGATAGATGGCAATTCTCCAAAGTAATTTGATGAAGCTTGCCTGCTTTCAGGGAATCCTGCGCCAACATACGGCTGATGATTGTAATCCCCAACCCTGCTTCGGCTGCCCGCAGCAGTGCTTGGGTATTGCTGCAAACCCATTGTTCCCGCCAGGGAATCCCTTCCTGCTTCAGAGCATCTTCCACCATGGCACGGGTTCCGCTTCCGGGTTCGCGCATTAGCAGCGGATACCGGCTGCAAAGCTTGGGAAGTGTCATGGGTTCTTCTGCAGGCTCTGCACCAACTGCTATGAGAAGGTCTTCCATCACCGGAAGAGCCAACAAATCAGGATGCCTGATTTCTCCTTCTACAAACCCAATATCCAGTTCCCCGTGTACCAGCCGGTTTTCAATGGAACGGGTGTTTTCTACCAATACAGTGGCTGGCGTTTCTTTCATCTGCCGTAAAATTTCCGGCAGAATACACGTCCCTACTGTCAGGGTTGCGCCAATCCGAAGGGTTTCGTGCTCCGAGCTGTTTTTTAAGGAATGTTCCAGTTCTTCAAATTGAGACAGAATGCGGCGGGCACGGGCAGCCAGCTCACAGCCCTCTGCCGTAATATGCAGACGATGGTTTAATCTTTCAAACAGCAATACCCCATATTCTTCCTCTATGGCACGTACAGCGCCGCTCACCGACGGCTGAGAGATATATAAATCTTCAGCTGCTTTTCTCATGCTGCTGTGCTGGCATACTTTCAAAAAAATCTCCAAATCCCGAAGCGTCATTCCAGTTTCCCCTTTCCCAATGGGATATTATTCAAATAGCAAATCAATCAAGAGCTTTTGATAGGTATTTTCCTATCAATTCATTTCTATTTTAATAGTGTACAAAGGAAAATGCAAATGGTACAATAACAAACGCAAGCATTTGAAGTAAGAATTATGGAAGAGGTTGTTGATGATGGCTAAAATCAAACAGGCGGACATTGCAAGAGTAAAAGGAATGGGTTTTTTGCTCAACCGAGGTACAGAAGATTTTTCTGGCCGGATTTTGACAGGGAATGGAAAAATTACAGCGAAGCAGCTGGCAAAGGCCGCCGAATGTGCAGAGAAATATGGAAATGGGACGGTGACCTTTACAAGCCGCATGACCATGGAGCTGCCGGGAATTTCTTATGAGAATATTGAAGCTGCCCAGCAGTTGGTGGCTGAAGAAGGTCTCATGTTCGGCGGAACCGGCGCCAAGATTCGCCCTGTCACCGCCTGTAAGGGAACCACCTGCGTATATGGCAATTATGACACGCAGGCTCTGGCACAGGAAATCCACGAAAAATATTTCCTTGGCTGGCAGGACGTTAAGCTTCCCCACAAATTTAAAATTGCCGTTGGCGGATGCCCCAACAGCTGTATTAAACCCAGCCTCAACGATTTTGGAATTGAAGGACACCGGGTTCCCCGCTATGATGCTGAAAAATGCCGGGGATGCAAAGTGTGCATGGTGGAAAAATCCTGCCCTGCGAAAGCCGCCCATTTGGAAAATGGACGTATGACCATTGATGAAAGCGTTTGCACAGCCTGTGGCGTTTGCAGCTCTGGAAAATGTCCGTTTGGTGCAGTGGAAAAGCATGAAGATGTGATGTATCGGATTTTTGTTGGCGGCACTTGGGGCAAGAAAACCCGCATGGGTACGGCTTTGTCCCGTTTGGTAAGCCGTGAGGAGATTTTCCCGATTTTGGAAAAGACCATGCTGTGGTTTAAAGAAAACGCTTATCAGAAGGAGCGTTTGGGCGCCGCTATTGACAGGGTAGGCGTGGACAAGCTGGAAGAAGCCCTGTTTGGAGATGATTTGCTGAATCGGAAGGACGAGATTTTGGCTGCTCCTGTAAAAGAAAGATAAATGGGATGTTTTCCTCTGCCGGTGCTTTGAAAGCTTTGGCAGAGGAAAATTTTTTATAAACTGGGGATGGAGGATATATTTTCGGCAAAAATCTTATGAAATTAGATGAATTGCATAATATAATTTGCGTGTTTGTGAATACAGATTGTTTAAAATAGAAAAAACCATTTTTTTTGTATTTTTCTCTTGATTTTTTGGGATGAGTCCGGTATAATAACATACGTTGCCGAGAGGGAACCAAAAAGTGAAGACATGGAGAGGTATTCTAATGGTAAGGAGCCACATTGGAAATGTGGTGTGCCGCAAGGCATTGTGCGTTCGAGTCGCATCCTCTCCGCCAAAAAACAACGAAGCGATTTTGCTTCGTTGTTTTTTTATTTCAAAATTTATCTGCTTGTACAAGAAGTTTAAAAAGGCTCATGATAGAAAAGAAATACGAGTTGTTTGTTTTGAAATTGAAAATAACATGCGCAATTGCAATGATTGAAAATTGGTAAATTGTACTTGTTTATATTTGTTTTGTATAATTTTTATGAGTGCTATAGACAAAAAATGCCAAGGAAAAGGAATTTTAAGATAAGAAAAAGAAAAAAACAGGGAACTACTTGAAAAACATGACGGAAAATGCTACAGTAGAAAAAAGATTCAGTTGCATACCGTTTGGCAAGGGAAAAACAACTCTCGTTAAAACATAAAATTATCATATAGGCAGCTTTCATTTTTTAAATATGGCAGCTTGGATAATGGATTTAAAAAAAGCTTTTTGCTGAAAAACAGGTTGTTTTTTCAATTGTCATTATGGTGGTTAGCCCCTGGCTGTCGGACCTGCTGCAAGCCTCCGGCAGCTTAGATGTATCTGAAAATTGTACAAGGAAGAGAGTGAAAAAACATGTTAAATGACAAGCAGATTCTGCGTATGCTCCGCAAGCTGAAGCGTTTTGAAGAGCTCTTGGACAGCATGATATTCGAAAAGGTATGCGAGCTCCCTGTTTTAGCTTATCAGACGGAAGAATCCCTGTACGAAATTCCTGACAAAAGCCTGTATCATCCGGTGCAGCCCGGTGATATGTGGGGCGGCGAAAGCACATATTGCTGGTTTAAATCTCACTATACCGTACCGGAAGAATATGCAGGACGTCCGCTGTACCTGCGTCCGAAAATGGGCGGTTATGAGGCAATGCTGTGGGTAGACGGAAAGCCGTTTGGCACTTTTGCTACCAAAATTGTCGTAACAGGACACGGAAACCACTATTGCGACATGCTGGTGCAGAATCCCAAAGCCGGACAAGATATCCAAATTGATGTGGAATTTTATTCCGGTCACTATGTAATGGGCTGTATGCCTTTTGAAGAAGCAGAGCGTGGTGATTTCCGATTCCCCTTCTCGGAAATGGCCGTTTGTGTGAAAAACGAAAAAATTGCCGACTTCTATTTTAATCTTCGGGCATTGAGCGAGCTGGTAGAAGTGCTGGATGAAACCAGCTATCGGAAAGCGGAACTGATTAACGTGATGCTTCAGCTGCATCAGGTGCTCTATTATGACCCGTCCTGCGTCAGTAAGGAAGAATTCTATGCTTCCCTTGAAAAGGGCCAGGAGATTATGGCACCGGCATTGGCCCGTCACAACACTTCTACGGCTCCCAGCGTGGGCATTATTGGTCACAGTCATATGGATACAGCCTGGCTGTGGCATATTGGGGAAACCGTTAAAAAGTGTGCCCGCACTTTTTCCAATCAGATGAGCCTGATGGAGCAGTATCCCGAGTATACTTTTATCCAGAGCTCCGTCTATCATGCCGAAATGATTCGCCAGCACTATCCAGAGCTTTTCCGCCGGATTCAGGAAAGAGCCTGGGAAGGCCGTTATGAGCCCAATGGCGGCGTATGGGTGGAATGTGACTGCAACATTACTTCGGGTGAATCGATGATTCGGCAGTTCCTGTGGGGACAGCGTTTTACTCGCAAGTATTTTAATTTTACTTCCGATGCATTCTGGCTGCCGGACACCTTTGGCTATTCGGCTGCCATTCCGCAAATTATGCAGGGATGCGGCATCAAGTATTTCCTCACTACCAAAATTGCCTGGAATGATACCAACCAATTCCCCTATGACACCTTCTATTGGAAGGGAATTGATGGGACCAGCGTATTTTCACACATGAACAAAACCCATGTGTGGCCGGCACCCAAGGATTTTTATGCATATGTATATGGAACTGCCAGCCCGGATGCCGTTCGCCAAAAGTATGTGGCGGACAGAAAGCTGATTTCCTATGGTTTTGGTGACGGCGGCGGCGGACCCCAGTATGAGATGGTGGAAATGGCCCGCAGATGCCATGATTTGGAGGGCTGCCCCAAAGCCGAGCATACAACCGTGAGCCGCTTTATGCAGGAGCTGGAAGCCAATGTCCACAATCCAGACACCTACAGCGGAGAGCTGTATCTGGAATTGCACCGCGGAACCCTGACCAACCAGCATCATATTAAGAGAAATAACCGCTTGGCAGAAATTGCCCTGCACAATCTGGAATATCTGACAGTATATAATGCAGTGGAGAAGAAAGCAGAAGCTGACGACGGAAAATATCGCGATTTGCAGGGAACTTTGCTGGTCAACCAGTTCCATGACATCCTTCCCGGTACCTGCGTGCCCCGTGCCCACCAGGAATCTCTGGCTGAGACCGATGCATTGCTCGAAAAGTCGGCTTCCCTGATTGCAGAAGAAGCCGGTGTTGCTGCTGGGGATACCGCAGTGACCGTGATGAACCCCACCTCCTTTGCCCGCCGGGATGTGGTTTATTTGGATTATGTTCCCGGAATGCGGGTGCAGGGCGGCTATGCCCAGCAGGTAGTGGATACCCTGCGCGGCGGGAAAAAGCTGGCTGTGGATGGCGTAGAAATCCCTGCCTATGGCAGTGTTGTGCTGACACTGGAAGAGGGAGAGCTTCCAGAGGGAAGTCCCTTCTGCCGTGAGGGAGAGAGCCTTACCACACCGTTTGCAAAAGTCCAGTTTACCGAAAAGGGATATTTGGGCTCTTTCTGGGATATTGCTGCTGAGCGTGAGCTGAAGGGTGAAGGCTTTGCCCTGAACACGTTCCTGGTGGCAGAGGACGTCCCCGCTGATTGGGATAACTGGGATATAGATGCCGACATGGAGATGAAGCTCCACGATTGTGCCCGTCTGATTTCTTCTGAAACAATATCCGATGGCCCAGTAGAGCTGCGGATTCGTAACCGGTATCAGCTGACAGAGAAGTCCACCATTACCCAGGATGTGATTTTTTCCGCTTCCAGCCCCATTGTCCGTTTTGAAACTCTGATGGATTGGCAGGACGACCATCGTTTCCTGAAAGCCGCTTTTGATACTTCCATTTTCAGCGACTTTGTGCGGCAGGAAATCCAGTTCGGTTATCTCAAGCGGCCTACTACCCGGAACAGCTCGGAGGATAAGGCTAAGTTTGAAGTGTTCAACCACAAGTACACCGATATTTCCGAAACCCGTTTTGGCGCAGCGGTTCTCAACGACTGCAAATATGGTATTTCCGTATATGGCGGCCAGCTCCGTTTGTCCCTGCACAAGGGCGGCTTGCGTCCTGACTATAATGGCGATAAGGGTGAGCATTACTGCGAATATGCATTCTTGCCTCACAGCGGCGGTTTCTCGGCAGAAACGGTTGTGGAGCCCGCTTATGAGCTGAACTATAAGCCGCTGGTATTCGCCGGCGCCCGTCCCATGGGCTCGCTGATGAGTAGCACGGCTCCTAACGTGGTGATTGAAACGCTCAAGCCCTGTGAGGATGGCGGCCGTGCCTTTATTGCCCGTGTTTATGAAGCAGAAGGCACTTATACCCATGGGGAGCTCCATTTGGGCTTTGAGCCGTCTGCTGTTTATGAAGCCAATATGCTGGAAGAGGAGCAGCAGGAACTGCCCGCTGCAAACAGCCTGCGGCTGACCTTCCGTCCGTTTGAAATTAAGACCCTGAAGATTTGCTACTAATTTGTTTGGAGCGGAAAGCCTTTTATAAGGCTTTCCGCTTTTTTCTGTCCATAAAAGAGAATAAAAAAATCAAAATGGGGTATTGACATTTGCAGGAAATCTGGTATAATAACAAACGCTGACGCAAATATTGCGGTATTGTGTAATGGTAGCACGGCAGACTCTGACTCTGTTTGTCTGGGTTCAAATCCTAGTACCGCAGCCAACAAAAACCGACTGGTAAAAATGCCAGTCGGTTTTTTCGTGTGCAAAAAGAGTTTTTTCTGTGTTTCTTTTGAAAACCGGAAATAGAGATGGAAATCTGTGCGGGGATTTGCTATAATAATAAAATATGTAAGTGATGAGTAGGGGTCAGGGTCCCGGGAATCCCGGGACTGCCGGTTGGAGCCCCATGGTCTATGAAAAGGAGGAATTGCTCATGGCAACTGTTACGTTACTGGCCTGTACCCCTGCGCCGGAAAAGATTATCGCATCTTCTGCAAAGCTCTGCTATTCCCCGTCTTCTATCGGGACGCTGATGGAAGGGCTGACAGAAGAAAAAACAGCGTCTTTTGTGGAGATGCTGGCAGAAATTGGCCATGAAAGCCCTATTGAACACGCAACCTTTACCTTTGGGATTGAAGGGGTATCCCGTTCTCTGCTGGCGCAGATTACCCGGCATCGGATTGCTTCCTACAGCGTGCAGAGCCAGCGCTATGTAAAGGAAGCGGCCTTTGAATTTGTGGTGCCGCCGGAAATCGAAAAGATACCTCAGGCAAAAGAAGAATTCCTTCGGGCAATGGAGGAGGACCAGGCCCACTATGAATCCCTGACGGAAACTCTGAAGGCAGTTCATATCAAGGAGTTTTTGCAGGCAGGAAAAAGTGAAAAGGAAGCTGCCCGTCTGGCAGAAAAAAAAGCGATTGAGGATGCCCGGTTTGTGCTGCCCAATGCCTGCGCCACTAAAATGATTGCCACGTTTAATGCCCGGTCACTTTTTAATTTCTTTTCACACCGCTGCTGCAACCGTGCCCAGTGGGAAATTAGGGAAGTGGCAGAGCAGATGCTGGCTCTCGTAAAGGAGCAGGCACCCCATCTGTTTGCGCTTGCCGGCCCGCCCTGCCTGAACGGTCCCTGCCCGGAAGGGAAAATGTCCTGCGGGAAAATGGTACAGGTACGGCAAAAATATGGAGTGGAGGCTAAAAAGCCATGAGCCTGATTGTGATGGAAGGGCTTGACGGAAGCGGAAAAGGAACCCAGACAGCGCTTTTGTATGAAAAGCTGAAAGCAAAAACCCAGGCAATTCGCCGGATTTCTTTCCCAAATTATGATTCTCCCTCATCAGCGCTGGTTAAAATGTATCTTGGTGGGGAGTTCGGAAGCAGTCCTGAGGATGTGAATGCCTATGCAGCTTCTGCTTTTTATGCGGTGGATAGGTATGCTTCCTATCAAATGGACTGGCGGGCGGATTATGAAAAAGGCGTGCTGTTCCTGGCCGACCGGTATGCCACTTCTAATATTGTCTATCAGCTGGTCAAGCTCCCACAGGAGCAGTGGAAGGAGTATATCCGCTGGATGGAGGATTTTGAATATGGCCGGCTGGGGATTCCCCGTCCAGACTTGGTGGTGTATCTGGATGTACCGGCAGATGTGTCCCAAAAGCTGTTGTCCAGCCGGTATCATGGGGATAATTCCCAAAAAGATATCCATGAGCGGGATTTTACTTTTCAGCAGCGCTGCCGTGCATGTGCCCTCTATGCGGCCGAAGTGCAGGGGTGGAAGGTGATTCCCTGTACCAGCAAAGGGCAAATGCGGCCAGTGGAAGAAATTTCTGAGGAAATTTTGCGGCTCGTAACGGAGATTTGTCCCGTGTGAACAATAGATGGAAAACGATTTTGGGGAAAATGTAAAATTCCCCGAAAGCCCCATATACAAAAGAGGAAAAATCCGATATAATGAAGGAATCATAGTTTGTTTTTGAAATGAAGGAAAGGTTGGTGTGAAATGATATATTTGTTTTTGGCAAACGGTTTTGAAGAAATTGAAGCCCTGGCAACGCTGGACGTTCTTCGTCGGGCAGAGCTGGAGGTGAAAACCGTAGGAGTTGGCTCTACCACAATTATGGGAGCTCACCATATTACAGTGACTGCCGATATGGAGCAATCCCAGGTGCTCACGGACAATATGGAGATGGTTATCCTTCCGGGCGGGATGCCTGGGACACTGAACCTGGAAAACTCCCCGATTGTTACCACCTGTATCCAGTATTGTTTTCAAAATCATCTGCCGGTAGCCGCAATTTGTGCCGCTCCGTCAATTTTGGGGCATATGGGGCTGCTGAAAGGGAGAAAGGCTGTGTGCTTCCCCGGCTTTGAGCAGGAGCTGGAAGGCGCAGAGGTTGCCGATAGCTTTGTTTGTCGGGATGACCTTTTGATAACGGCAAAGGGTGCCGGCGCGGCAGTGGATTTCGGTTTGGAAATTGTAAAGATGATGCAGGGAGAAGAAGCTGCCATGCGTCTGAGGAAGTCGATGCAATGCCCGTAAAAAATATTAAGGAACTGAAAATACAGCTTCGTGCCCGCTACCGCCGGATTCGCGAAACCATGGAACCTTCAGAAAAAAGCCGCCAGGATGGGGAAATTGCCCGGCGTATCTGGGGGATGCGGGAATATCAGAAGGCGGACAGGCTTTTTACCTATGTGAGCAAGCCTATTGAGGTGGATACGGCCGCTTTGATTGACCGGGGCCTTGAGGAAGGAAAAATGGTGATTGTGCCGCGCTGTGTTCCCGGGACCTTTGACATGGAATTTTTTCAGATTACAAACTGGGATGACTTGGAAAAAGGAAGCTTTGGTGTGCTGGAGCCGGTTCCCGGAAAGTGCCGGAAAATAACGGACTGGTCCAGGGGATTTTGTGTTGTACCGGGGCTTTGCTTTGATTCCCATGGATTCCGCCTTGGCTATGGAAAGGGCTATTATGACCGCTTTTTGGCGGAGTTCGGCGGCTTTAAGGCCGGAATCTGTTATAGTAGCTGCATCCAGTGGAATTTGCCCCATGGGTATTATGACAGACCGGTGGACGTATTGGCTACCGAAAAATATATCCGGCGTATTCAGCGAGCTGATTCTGCTTCTACAGGCAGGAAATAAATGCTGAAACAGCCAGTGTGGCAGGTGCCACAATATCTGCAGGAGGTTTCTTATCGTGGATACAACCAATCGCTTTCCCAATGAGCAGGAGCCTTCCCGGGGAGCGGGAAGCAATCCGCCGGATAAAAAGCCGGCCGGAAGCAGAGCAGAAAATTTTCAGGTTCATATTCCTGAGGAACATCTGCGCTTTGGAGAGGACGATACCCTACACAGCTTCAGCGATTCTTATCAAAAGGATAATGGTGAGAAAAAGAAGAAGCAGGATAAAAAGCAGCAAAAAAAAGATAAGCGGGAGGCCAAAGCCCGTGATAAGATAAAAGGCCGGAAAAACAGGGGGATGTTCCGCTGTGTATGGATTGCCATGGTGATACTGGTATCTATTGCGCTGGCCCGATATTTGTCGGTGGGGGTAAATGATATGCTGGCAATCTCTCGCCAGAGTACTTCAACCGTGACGATTGAATTGGAAGAGGAAACCCCGTCTGTCAGCGATATTGCCCAGGCTTTGTATGATGCCGGCGCCATTAATAATACCTTTTTCTTTAAACTGTATTGCTTGGTTACCGGTGCGGATGATGGTTTTGGGGCAGGAAGCTTTGAGCTGGATACCAATTTGGATTATGAGGCAATCATCAGTTCTTTGCAAAGCTCCAGCAACCAGTTGGAAGTGGTCAACGTCACTTTCCCGGAGGGCATGAACTTTTTGGAAATTGCCCAGAAGCTGGAAGACAATGGCGTTTGTACAGTAGAGGAAGTGCTGGAAGCTGCTAATTCCGATGAATTTGATAATTATGATTTTGTAGCCGCCATTACCAATGAAGATGAGCGCTATTATACGCTGGAAGGATACCTTTTCCCGGATACCTATGATTTTTATAAAGGTGAGGACCCGCAGGTTGCCTTGGGAAAAATGATTAACACCTGTCAAAATCGTTTTTCCAAGCAGATGCGTGAGCAAGCCGAAGAAAAAGGGTATACAATTGACGAAGTGCTGACGTTGGCTTCGATTGTACAGGCAGAGGCAACAGACGAAAAGGATATGCGGATGATAGCGGGAATTTTGGAAAACCGTTTGGAAGATGGTGCATCCCATGACATTTATCATCTGGAGTGTGATTCTACCACATTCTATCCTTATCGAACCCAGGACCAGGTGCCGGAGGATGAAAGGGATACGTACAAGAGCACGTATGATACCTATACGATTGAAGGGCTGCCTGCCGGGCCGATTTGCAGCCCAGGCTCTGATGCCATTCAGGCAGTGTTGGAGCCGTCCTCTGAAGCAGATGGTTACTATTATTTCTGCCATGACGAGGATGGAAAAGCATATTATGCTTCTACCTGGAGTCAGCATCAGGCAAACCTTGAAAAAGCAGGCTTGGCCTAACCAGTTTTGAGCGGGATTGTTTTTTAGAAAATAGAAGGGCCGGCCTTTGTGTCGGCCCATTTCTTTGCCAATAAGGAGGATAACTTTGCATACAGGAACTGTTGAACTGCTTTCCCCAGCAGGAGATTTTGAAAGATTAAAAGCGGCTTTCCAATATGGAGCCGATGCCGCATATCTGGCCGGAAAGGATTTTGGGATGCGCAGCGCTTCCCCGAATTTCAGCCATGAGGAAATGTGCCGGGCGGCTGAACTGGCGCACAGCTTGGGGAAAAAGATTTATATTACCTGCAATATCCTTCCCCGTGGGGACGAGCTGGATAAATTGCCGGAATTTTTGGAAAACTGCCAGGCATCTGGGGCAGATGCCCTAATCATCAGCGACTTAGGGGTTTTGCGTATGGCAAAGCGGTATGCGCCTCAGATGGAAATCCACATTTCCACCCAAACCGGCGTAGTCAATGCAGAAGCTGCCTGTATGCTCTATGAATTGGGAGCTTCCCGGGTTGTGCTGGCAAGGGAAATGACACTGGAAGAAATTGCAGAAATTCGGGCTAAAACCCCAAAAGAGCTGGAAATTGAAGTGTTTGTCCACGGGGCTATGTGCGTGTCCTTTTCGGGAAGATGCCTGCTGTCCAACTATTTTACCGGGCGGGACGGCAACCGGGGAGAATGTGCCCAGCCATGCCGGTGGAAATACAGCTTGATGGAGGAAACCCGTCCGGGAAGATATATGCCCATTGAGGAAACGGGAGCAGGTACCTTTATCCTGAATTCCCGGGATTTGTGTATGGCAGAGCACATCCCGGAGCTTTTGAAAGCCGGCGCTTTCAGTCTGAAAATTGAGGGCCGGGCCAAGGCGGACTATTATGTAGCCAGTGTAACAAAGGCATATCGGGGCGCCATAGATGCTGCCTTGGAAAACCGGGAGCTTCCCCCATGGGTGATGCCGGAGCTTGACAAAATCAGCCACCGGGCCTATGGAACCGGGTTCTATTATGACAAAAACGGCCCCGGACAGGATTCCCTGCGGGGCGGCTATGTCCGGGATTGGGAGGTGGCGGCTGTCTCCATGGGGATGACCCAGGACGGCAGGCTCCGGCTTTCTCAGCGGAACCGCTTTTTTGCCGGGGAGGTACTGGATGTGCTGTGCCCGGAGGAAGAACCCTTTACCGTTATCCTGGAGGATATGGAAAACGAGCAAGGGGAAAAAATTGAGGCCGCTCCCCATGCGACTATGGAAGTAGTCGCCCGGGTGAGCAGGCCGGTACCGGAAGGAGCTTATCTTCGCCGAAGAAGAGGAGAAAAGAACCAGCCGGAAGCCTCCGAAAGCGATAGCTGACAAGTTATCGTTTTTGGGAGAAAGAATTGCACTTTCCGGTTAGAAAGCTGCACAGATGGATGGCAGGAAAAGATAAAAAAGACCACAGCACCGTGTAGGGAAGGCAAACCTGTCCCAGCAGATTGAGAGGCATTTTGGAATAATCCCACACCTGCTGGCGCAGCATCAGATTGACTACTACACCAAAACAAAATTCCACGGCGGTTATGGAAAGCGCCCCGGCAGCACACCGGACGCCCATAGGCCGCCGTTTCATTTTGGGGCTGTTGCATACCATATTAATTACTGGCAGACAAACTCCTCCGGCAGCTGCCATGGAAATATGCGTATGCCCCCGCCACAAGATTTCCAGCAGAGGATATGCCACTGTGCCAGTCAGGCAGAGTACAGCGTTTTTTTTCATGAGGGCCTCCTTGTGGAGATAGTGATTGTCCCTAAAATACCGGACAACCATAGTCTGTCCTGAAAGTGAAAAATTACCCCAAAAGGCGGCAACATAAAAAAACAGGTTTTGGCAACAAATTGCTATGGCTTTTATTTTAAAAACGAGTATAATAAAAACGTCAATGAAAATTGACAGAATTTAGGAAGCGAGGTTGGTTGTATGAAAATTTTGGTTACCGGCGGTGCTGGCTATATTGGAAGCCACACTTGTATCTCCCTGATGGAGTCCGGCTATGAAGTGGTCATAGTGGATAACCTGGTTAACAGCAAGCCGGAAGCTGTTCGCCGTGTGGAAGAAATTGCAGGAAAAAAAGTAACCTTCTATGAGAAGGACGTCTGCGACAAACAGGCAATGGAAGAAATTTTTGAAAAAGAAAAGGTAGGGGCAGTTATCCATTTTGCCGGACTCAAGGCTGTGGGTGAATCTGTACAGATGCCTCTGCGGTATTATCAGAATAACCTGATTTCCACGCTGGTGCTGCTGGAAGTGATGAAAGAGTATGGCGTACACAATTTGGTGTTCAGCTCCTCCGCAACGGTTTATGGAAACCCGGCTACGGTGCCCATTACCGAGGATTTCCCCTTGTCTACTACCAACCCCTATGGCTCTACCAAGCTGATGATTGAAATGATGCTCAAGGATATGGCCAAGGCTGACCCGGAGTTTAACCCCATCCTTCTGCGGTACTTTAACCCTGTTGGCGCCCATATCAGCGGCCGCATCGGCGAAGACCCCAACGGGATTCCCAACAACCTGGTGCCCTATATTACCCAGGTGGCCATCGGCAAGCTGGAAAAGCTGCGGGTGTTCGGAGACGATTATCCCACACACGACGGCACCGGTGTGCGTGACTATATCCATGTGGTGGATTTGGCGGCCGGCCATGTGGCAGCCATTCGGCTGTTTGGTGAGGACGGCAAAAATAACTGCGGCCTGCGGATTTATAACCTGGGTACCGGTACCGGCTATTCCGTTCTGGATATGGTAAAGGCCTTCGGCAAAGCAGTGGGACGTCCCATCCCCTATGAAATTGTGGCGCGCCGTCCCGGCGATGTTCCGGCCTGCTATGCCGACTGCACCAAGGCAAAGGAAGAGCTGCACTGGGAAGCCAAAAAAACGCTGGATGATATGTGCGCGGATTCCTGGCGCTGGCAGTCCCAGAACCCCAACGGCTATGAGGAATAAGCGCAAATGACATAAAAAACCAAAGGCAGGATGCCCCATCACAGGGTATCCTGCCTTTTTTGTAGAAAAGGGATAACGGCGAAAATAGACAAGGGGAAAAAATCGTGGTATGATAATAGAAAATTCTGCGGAAACGGCGGAAGGAGCCTGATACCATGTATAAAATCATGATTGTGGAGGATGACAGCGTGATTGCCGGGACCATTGCCCGGCATATGGAGAGCTGGGGCTGTACGGTCCACTGTGCGGAAAATTTTCAAAAGGTGCTGGGCGAATTTGTGGCGTTCGACCCGCAGCTGGTGCTGCTGGATGTCTCCCTGCCGTTTTATAACGGGTTTCACTGGTGCAGCGAAATCCGCAGGCTTTCCAAGGTGCCGATAATCTTCATTTCCTCCGCTTCGGACAACATGAATATCGTGATGGCCATGAACATGGGCGGGGATGATTTTATCGCCAAACCCTTTGATTTGCATGTGCTGGCCGCCAAGGTGCAGGCGGTTTTGCGAAGGACCTATGATTTTAGC
>DYBQ01000024.1:25903-29393 GCA_019418545.1 Clostridiales bacterium
AACCAGCCTGCTGGAGCATCGGGGAGCCATTTTGAATATGGGGGACGCGACCCTCACTTTTGAAGGGAAAAAGGTGGAGCTGACCAAAAACGAATATAAAATTTTGCAGACTTTGCTGGAAAACAAGGGAAGGGCCGTGAGCCGTGACGCCCTGATGACCAAGCTTTGGGAAACCGACTGCTATGTGGACGAAAACACCCTGACGGTTAACGTGACCCGGCTGCGGCGCAAGCTGGACGCGGTGGGGCTGACCGGGTTTATTATTACCAAGAAAGGGATTGGGTATCTGATTTCATGAAAACACAAATGCCCATGCGTAAGGTTTTTGGCTCCTATTTTTTGCAGAGAAGAAAACTTTTGTGCCTGCTGGCGGCCATGGCGGCGGTGAGCGGATTTTTGTTCTGCGTATACCGGCTGGAAATGGAAGCTTATTTTTATATGCTGCTGCTGTGGCTGCTGGCCGGGCTGATTGCCGGGATTATTGACTTTGGCCTGTTTGCTGCCCGCCACCGGAAGCTGGAATCCCTGTGCGCCAACATTGTCTATTCGCTGGAAGAGCTGCCCGAGCCCCGGAATCTAATTGAAGAGGACTATGATTTGGCTTTGCGGAGCCTTTTTTGCGAAAAGCAGCGGGTGGAGTCTGCCGGGGACAAGGAAAAAAGCGCCATGCTGGAATATTATACCCTGTGGGCCCACCAGATTAAAACCCCCATTGCGGCCATGCGGCTGCTGCTGCAAAGCGAGGATTCCCCGGAAAACCGGGAGCTGCTGGCAGAGCTTTTCCGAATTGAGCAATATGTGGAAATGGTGCTGTCCTATCTTCGGCTGGGGAGCACCTCCAACGACTTTGTGCTGCAAAAATACCCGCTGGAGCCTATCGTGCGGCAGGCGGTGCGGAAATATGCGCCGCTGTTTATCCGAAAAAAAATCCGTATGGAAATGGGGGACTTGCCCGGCGAAGTGCTGACCGATGAAAAATGGCTGTGCTTTGTGGTGGAGCAAATCCTTTCCAATTCCCTCAAATATACCCCAAAAGGCGTTATTACCATCCGGGAGGAGCCGGGGAAGGTGCTGGTGATTGAGGACACGGGCATTGGCATTGCCGAAGAGGACTTGCCGCGGATTTGGGAAAAGGGGTTTACGGGCCTTAACGGCCGGGCGGACAAAAAGGCCACCGGGCTGGGGCTGTATTTGTGCCGGCGGGTGCTGGAAAAGCTGTCGCACCGGATGGAGATTACTTCCCGGGTGGGGGAGGGGACCCAGGTGCGGATTTTTTTGGACACGGCGCCGGACATCTGGCAATAGAAAAAATGGAATAGAGCCATTAACGGCGCAAAAAGCCTGCTGTTACCCAAAAGGGTAGCAGCAGGCTTTTTGTTTTGCGGTCCCCTTGCGGGGTGAGATGCATCCAAGTTGTAAGGGAAGCATTTTATCTTTTTGAAAGCGTTACCGTCCCCTTACGGGGTGAGATGCATCCTTTTGGCTCTTTTTTCTCTTCTCGATACAACAATGTTACCGCCCCCTTACGGGGAGGAGTTGCATCCGAATCGTTTATACCGTTTACAGCAACAGAAACGAGTTATCGTCCCCTTGCGGGGGTGAGATGCATCTTAGTGTCCTGTGCTCGCTGGCTTGGTACATTCGTTACCGACCCCTTGCGGGGTGAGATGCAGTTCAGAAGAGAAACGACACAAACAATATCGGTTTTTCCGCGTTGCCGCCCCCTTACGGGGGTGAGATGCATCCATCGAAAGAAAAAGAATTTGATTTTTTGTTTGCTCAGTTACCGTCCCCTTGCGGGGGTGAGATGCATCTCGTATCCGTTTTGGCAAGAAACCCGATTTGGCTTGTTACCGACCCCTTGCGGGGAGAAGATGCATCCTCAAACCACTATCAATCCTGAAGCTATCGGTATTCGTTACCGTCCCCTTGAGGGGGTGAGCTGCATCGATTGCCTTTAGAAGGCATTTTCTCATCTTCCCCATGTTACCGACCCCTTGCGGGGGTGAGATGCATCAGGAGCATCAACATGTAAAGAAACATGGTTCCTGTTACCGACCCCTTGCGGGGGTGAGATGCATCATGAAGAACCTGTTGAAGATGGAAAAGATTTTGCAGGTTACCGTCCCCTTGCGGGGTGAGCTGCATCTCGGGACGATTCAGACCTTATTTGTTATGCTTAGTTACCGTCCCCTTGCGGGGGTGAGATGCATCTTTGCCTTTAGTTAGCACTTTGGCTAAAGCTGAGTTACCGTCCCCTTGCGGGGGTGAGATGCATCAGCAAAAACCGCCAAAAAACCGGGCGGATGGCGCAGCCCTTTAGGTTTAGTATACAGTTTTTGAGGGGGAAAAGCAAGCGTTTTTTGAAAAAACCGGGAAAAAAGCCCCGAAAAGCCCCGGTTTCCTGCGCCTACCCCCTTAAAATGCCCATAAAAACCATGCCGGAAACAGGAGGCAGGCGCATCGCCTTAGAGCCTTGGCCATTTGGTAAAGGACAGCATGGAATAGTCTGCTCCGTCCCCCGAATCCCCCTGGGGCGATATGTTGGAGCGTATATAAAAGCAGGGCATCCCCACCTTTTTGGCCCCGGCAATATCGGTGGCGGAATCGTTGCCGATAAACAGGGTGTGGGAGGGCGTAAGCCCAAATTTTTGCAGCAGCAGCCCAAAAAACCGGGCGTCCGGCTTTCGCATCCCCCAGTCGGAGGACAGCAGAATCCCGTCAAAACAGCCGGTAATATCCAGCAGCTCCATTTCGTGGCGGGTAAAAATCGCCTGGGCGTTTGACAGCAGATAGACCCCCTTGCCCATTTTCCGAAGGGCTTCCAGCATTTCCCGGGAGCCGTCATACAGCCGCAAATATCGGGTGGACAGGGCGCGGAAAAACTGCCCGGCATGGACGGCCAGGCATTCATCCGCCGAAGCGCCCTTTTCCAAAAACAGCGCCAAAAACCCCTGGCTCAAATCAATTTCCGGAGAAGCTTCATAGGAATACAGCGAGCCGCTGGACTCCATTTCTGCTTCCTTGCTTTTTACCAGCCGGTGATAGGCTTCCTGCAGCTGGGACGGGGTATAGCGGGCGCCATAGTAGCCATAAAACAGGCTCAGCTTTTTCCAAAGCTCCGGGTCATTCTCATCGGTACAAATGTCTGCCAGCGTCCCATAAAAATCAAAAGCATAGTTTTCATAACATAAAGGAAAATCCATCGCTTTCTCACAGCCGCCAGGGGCTGCAAGGTTCCTCCTTTCGGGATAAGTGTATCTGTTTTTTATTATACAAAGTATCAAAAAAGCATGTCAATCCTGTTGCGAAACTGTAACCGGATAAAAAACAACAAAAAGCCCGTTTGCTGTTTTGCAAACGGGCTTTTTGAGGTATTTGCCCCCTTGCGGGGAGAGATGTGCGGCGGCGCATACCATCATCACGCCGTCAAAGCAGCAGCCGTCCCTTGTGAGGCGGCTGTAACGCTTCTACGTCCCGTTCAGAAATG
>DYBQ01000025.1:0-2934 GCA_019418545.1 Clostridiales bacterium
CATAAGTTCCTCCTTAGAATGGGAAGGAATCCCTTGCCTCGAATATAAGCTCTTTTACTTTGCCGGCAAACTCGGCTTCATCTAAAGCTTGAATGTCATCGTGGCGAAGGTAATCAATCAGTTCATGGACTGCAGTTATAATTGCCGCATCGACAATCTCTTCCAGCGAAGATATTCTGGAACCATTTGTGGATATCCTTCCTTTTAGGTCTTCTGATAGTTCGTTAATCATGCTGCGCAGTTCAGAACGCAACTCATCAATCTTGTATTCGCAGTTCATCAGTCCAGACTCCAACCGAACAATCTGCTCTTCCATACTGTCACCACCTTATTTCGCACGCAACATATATCTCGTGTTCCTTGTTTCGATTTCCACAACGTCCGGCTCTCCATCTAAAGAAGTAAATGTTAGGACGTTAGTGGTTCTGATTGTGTGGTACCTATTGTCGTACTCCGGCAGAACTTTTAAGACGCCTGGGTATCCTATTTCAAGCTCAACGATGTAGGCAGGACGGCCAATCATCTCTTCATGAACACCTTTCAGAACGCCATATTTGGGTTGGATTTTAGCAATAATATAATCCTTCATTGTTTGTCTCCAGTTTTAATGCTCATTGAAAACAACCTGTTCGCCCGCCTTTAAAGACCAGCAGCCATCATCCACAATGGCACAGTCAACACAGTTTCCACCGCATTCCTTGGCATCTTCACGTGCTGTTGTGGTTCCATCACGGTAGCGGACATGCGCTTCTGGTAAGTTAAATGGATTTCCCATATTCAACCCTCTCCATGCACTGAAAACCATATGTAAATTACTCGGCAACTGGACGGCATTTCTGAGCAGGTCGTTCACTAACTCATACTTCTTTGTGAAACATAGAATTTCGCAGTGCGGGTTCCTTCTCGCCACTTCAACCATGCGCCAAAGATAAGTGGCGTCAGGAATATCACCGGAAACATGAAAGCGGAAGTATCGTGACAGCATAATTGCTGCCTCGACCTCCCGCCAATAAGTGTCCGGTTCGGTTGTCAGTATCTCAAGGTTGTTGCGATACGCTTCTCTTACACTCTTTCGTCTTCTCTCCAAACGTCTGGCGTAACACTTCTTGTTGCACTCACATACTCTGCATGTAACTCCAGACGGGAGTGACACGCTCTGAATTGCGCCCATCTTGGCGTTTCCTTTGCTAATGCTTACGGGCAAGCAACCACCTCCCCGGTGTTCATTTTGTTCGGCTCTCTGGTTTGGACAGAAAATCACATCAACAATTTTGAACTGGAATTTACTGCGCATTACACATACGTGTAAACTGTTTCAAAATTATATAATGGAGGTTATTTGATAACCAGAAGAAGTGCAGCGACACTGACGGCTGGTGATAAACTCACGATGATTGTTCGCTGCAACTGATGAATTGATTTTTGTAGTGTTGCATTGATGCAAAAGCGTGCTTACGAGTTTTGATTGATGAGGTGCTTTGTGTCCTTAAACTTTCTTCACATCCCAAAACACGGAATGGCTTAGAATTACTTGATTCTATATTTAAGTACCACATTTGACCGAAGTCATCATGTTAAGGTTACTCGAAGGCACACGACATCGCTACCGTGGACAGATACGTTCTGTCGAACGCCACCTCAAAATCATATCAGTTCATTTCTGCCCAAAGCAGGGAGCCGAACGAGCGGCTCCATTGGATTTATTCCTTCGATAAAAAGTCTGTCATGACGTCCTCAAAAGAGTCATTCACATTGAACGGTGCATCGTATTCCACCATCGTGTTAATCATTGCGGAGTCAATTTCTGCAGAAACTTTGTCCGCTTCGAGAATCAGTTTCCGCATGGTGTCTTTTGCAACACTGCGGTCAAATGCTTCATTGGCTTTTACTTCGATATCGTAGTAATACTGGGTCTGATTCCCCTCCACATTGAACTTATAATCGGTTCCCCGTTCTGTTCTCTTGGATGCAGTAAACCGCAGCATCGTTTTTACCCGATTTGCAACAGTCTGACGAAACTTGTTTGTTTCAATGGCGGCATCCAGGTCAAACCCAATTGACGCTTTCGCCTTGCCGATGGCATTTGTCAGCTTGCTGCGCTCCTCGACCAGCATGGTCATAAACTTTAGTACATCATCATTCTTGAAAAACTCTCCTACATCAACAGTCTCCATCATGTCTTCGGCTTCTGCATTCGCCTTCTTACGAAGATGATTCTTTGTAATTGTCAGGCTATGTTCTCTGTCTGTGAGACTGTTGCCAGCATAAGCCAGCATGTTCTCCAGAAAATTCTGATATCTGAATGATTCTTTTAAGTTCATGTCAGTTCCTCCCTATCGATTTTCGTATGGCGAATTAGATGTAAACGATGGGTAGGTTCCCATCGTTTTCTTTGTGAAGTAGTTCCAGTAGAATGTTTGGGTTCAAGTTTGTAAGCAGCCTATACCAGTCAGAGTAAAAGAAGCGTTCCAAGCTCTTGACTAAATCGTCATCATCATTTTGGAGCGCATTTCGATAATCGTCCGCTGCTACTGCGACAATGGCATTAGCAAGGTTTCGATATGGGTCGTCATCGTCCTTCTTCAGTCTGTACAAACTGATTGACGGACGCCTCATCTGCCCTTCACCAAGCTCCGATTTGCCCATACACCCACAAGACTTCGTTTTTCCGGACTTCAAATTAAATCCATACGCCGTAAATGTATTTCCACAACCACATAAACATAGCCACCGCGATTTTCTACTGTTGCTATTTGCACGTCGGAGAACGGTAATCATACCGTTGTTAAAGACTCTGCCTGTTAAATCGTCTGCTTTACCCATAACATCAATCCTTCTCTGCTAACAGGAAATCCGGGTTAATAACTTTGAAACTAATGTTCCTCTCCATATTTCGCATGACCACTCCTTCCCGCTTTTGTTCCTTCCGAACTG
>DYBQ01000025.1:2944-25558 GCA_019418545.1 Clostridiales bacterium
TCGGCGATAGTTTGCGGGAGAACCTTACCATCTTCAAGGATTGGGACGGTTTTGATTCCAAATGGGGACAGGATATCGGCAATTTCATGAGTATTGCATTTGTGCTCAGGGAAAATCAGGTTGAATGCAAAAAGCTCATAACCACCGATGTGATACTTGTTCCCTTGAATTTGATTACCGCAGATTTCTCCTTGTAAAACGACAGTTTGGTGCACGCCGATGATGCTCTTGAGAACGTTCTCGATATCATACTTCTTAGCAACCATCCAATACGAACTGTTGTCCGGCTCACCAAGCCGAATGTTGCGGCTGCACACGCCAAACTCGAACTTGCGCTTGGATAGGCGATGCAGGAAGTATGTAGCAGATTGACCGTCCATCTTCTCCGTAACAGAGAACTTCGTCCCCTTATCACGCTCCGTTTCAAAGAGCACGGGGAGATTCTGAATTCTGGTTTCGTCCGTCTTAACAATCCAGTCCGGGAACCCGCCCTTACGCTTTGGCTTTGCGAATAGCTTACGGAACCACTGGAAACGCATCAGATACTTAACAATTGGATTCGTCGGCTGCTTTGGCTGCTTTGTCAGCATGGCCTCCTGCTGTGCCTCTGGGTCATACTTGGTGATGTGTAACACTTCAGTAACATCATCGCCCAAATCACATGGCGCTCCATCCGGAAGAATCGACAGCGGCAACACAAGACCTTGGCTTACCTGACCACGGAGCTTGATAGTTCTGACCCTGAACTTGCGAGGGCGCAGAAACTCAAATTCCGGTACATCTGGAACAATTGAGTCCACCTCAACATAAACAATGTGCTGGCCGACTTGAAACTCGCCCTTCTGGACAACACACTCCCACCCGTCCACCTGCGCTACCTCAATACGGTCAGCGCCTGGGATGGGATGAATGGCTGAAATCTCTCTGATTGAAGCTAATTTACGCATCTTTCAACCTCCTTGCGCTGTTTCAAAATCTTTGCGACTCTTTCGGCCTTTACAGCAGGGTTCCAGCCACAGGTTTTACAACTATCGCATCCTGTGCATTCAACCATACTGTTATACTGGCAACTGCTTATCCGCATTTTCATCACCTCAAAACATAACATTACAAATAAAGCGGCCATGCCGTTTGTAAGGAAACAATTACAAACGCACAGCCGCTGTTTTACAACCCGACAGTCAAAGCGACATAGGCAAGCTACGGTATTGTTCTGTCGGATTTATCTGTTATTCCATTAAACCATCGATATTCATAATGGTTCCCATATCTGAGCCGGACACTGTCGGCAGTTCTCCATTCCACTTCTCAATCCACATTTGCTGAATGTATGCTTCAGGCATATTCTGAAGTGCCTCACGAGTAATTCTCATGGCCTCTGCCTCACCTTGAGCCTGAGCGATAGCGGCCTCTGCCTCAATAGCAGCAACCTCTTTTTCTTGCTCTGCTTTCACAACAGCGGTTTTCTTTTCCTGTTCTGCACGCAGAGCGTCTTGCTCAGCGGTCATCTTTGCCTCGACAGATGCCTCAAAAGCATCAGAGAAATCAATGTCCTGCACAATGACGGACGTGAAGTTCACATGATAAAGTTCCTCTAATGTCTTCACCTCTTCCGCAACCTCATTGGACAGTGTGGAACGGTTCTCCAGCAATGTCATCGCACTGTACTTCGCAAATACGACCTTAGCTTTCTCCTGAACTACATTATCCAGTTTTGTCTCAAGGATTTCATAAGACCCATATTCCCGTGCCACATCCATGACATGAATCGGGTCAAGTGCATACTGATACTCAACGGCAGCAGTCAATGGCTGCGCATCCTTTGTGTAGGAAGCGAAGGATGCCTGACGCACATGAACGCGCAGGTCATACTTTTGTACAGATTCACTGACTGGATTGATGAGATTGAATCCTGCATCAATCTCTCGGTTAATTTGTCCCCATGTACGGACTACACCAACCTCCGTAGAGTCGATAATCCGGATGCCGGAAACCAGCAGGACAACCGCCATGATAACGGCGACAGGAACAGAAATCATCCAGCGGAGTTTCTTCATAAAGGCTCCGCGTTTCTGCTCATAGCTGTCCCCATTCTTGACGTAGTGCCGCCCGGCAACCGTCAGAATCGTAAAACTAAAGATGATAATGAGAAGGCCGATAATAATCAGTGCAATCATTCAATACGCTCCTTGTATGTAATTTTTTCAAGTTATGCCTCATCCTCCTGTGGCAAAACTCGTGGTACATAGGTGCGGGTTTCCAGACGCTCTTCAACCTTTCTTGTTTTCCCAAGCGCCTCGCGCATTAAGTTCAAAAGGTTTTTGCCTTTGTCGCTCTCTAAAAATTGAACCAACGGTTCCAAAACCTCAACGGTATCTTTACACTCACGGCGCTGCTGCCGGCAGTGTGCAAGCTGCGTGGCCACTTTTGCCCGCTCCTTATAATCGAGGTTGTCCAGTTCTAATTTGTGGAGGTAGTCCTGTGTGAGCCTGTCCATTCGATTGACCTCGTCATAGTTCCACGCATAATCCTTCTGGGCGTCCTCCATTATCCTGCAAAACTCACTGATATATGGTGAGAATTGCGGCTTGCTCTTTTTCTTCACAGCATCACCTCCGAAAACTCGCTGGGGTTTATTCCTTAAAAATGAAAGATAAGATTTCGCTTTCTGATGAGGGTTCAAAATCCGGCTCGTTAGAATCTACAATGTAGTCGAAACAGTAAGAATTCCAAGCCCAATGCCCACCGACACGGAAGCGGCAATCTCCACTGTCCTCTTCAATAGTGGCCATATCTTCATCTACATCAACATCTAAAATAGTGACAATCTTCCCAAGGTACTTATCCATCAGGCCATCTACATTTTGGCCGCACCCAGCTTCCCATTCATCAACAATTTTTACTTTTACACCGGGCGCCAAAACATCAAGGTTTACCACCGGATAACCTCCTATCCATAGCTCACATCTGTCTTATCTGTACGCAAAGAAATGAACACCGGGAATTGCAGAGAATCTGCTCCGGTGTTCTTATCATTCGATATTTCTTTGTACTTCACTTCACACAACACGCCGGCCAAAGAATCCCGCTGTTTCCAGAATAGAGTCCTCTGGTCATCGGTAAACCCGGAACCAACACGGACTTCGTTTCCTTTGTAATCGAGGACAAACGCACCCAATGTGCCAGCAAGTCGTCCTGTCCCCTCTTCACACCCGATGATGGGTAAGTCCATTGTGTAGAACCGCTTTACTTTCAGGATTCCATTGTGCCGCTTACATTTATATGGGACATCAAGATTGACTATCAGCCCCTCCTTATCCTCCCGTACCATCTGCTCTAACAACTCTGTAATTTTGGACTGGTCAGTTCCGCTGTACAGCACAGGTAAAATTTTGACCGACCCATCTTTAGACAGTGTCATCTGAATTGCATCAAGCGCCGGCCGGCGTTCCCGATAAGTTCCTGTGCTCTGCCCTCGTTCAAAGTCTGGTGTGGACAGGAGGTCAAAAATCGTGTAGCAAATGCGTGTTTTATCACCATCTGAATTGATGATTCCAGTTGCAGTGCGGAACGCCTCATTGTCGCTCATACTGCCCTTATCATTCAACAACAGTTCGCCATCAAAAACGAAACTGTTTTCCTTGTCCCAAGCAAACTCCTTGGTGATATGCTCAAGCCCTTCAAATGGGACACCGCTCCTTGCGTACAGCTTACCTTTATAATAGGTAGCTCGCACGCCGTTCAGTTTTTGCGTCAGCGAAAACCATGTTCCAGACTTGATGGGGTACTTTTCAATAGGATAGGACTGCTGCACTTCCCATTCTGGAATGAGTCCTGGGATAATCTTGTTGACGGTCTTAGCTGTCACACCAAGCCGTAGTGTCTTGGCGAGCAGCTTTGTATAAAACTCTGCTTCTCTCGGTTCACAAAGCTGCAAAAAGGCGCACACTTGATAAACTGTTGCATCGTCCAGAGCCTTGCGCTGGGAGAGCGTTTCGCACACATCGAAGATGTCGCGTAAGGTCAGCGTAATATCTGAACGATATTTCACAGGCTTTCTCAATGTGGCCTCAGAAATCTTATAGGTCAGCATGGGGTTCAGCGCATAGTACAGAAGTTTACAGAATGTTTCGTCATCCTTGTACTCCCGTAAAATTTCCTGCTTTTTAAGCGCACTGCTCTCGTGCTGCAGCTTAAGAACCTTTTCAATAGAGTTCCACATACAGCCGCCCCCTATTTCACTTCCATCTTGGAGATTGTCCAACAATAAATTGTGGCCAGTTCATATCGAGCATGGGAATCTCTGCCCAGATGGATTTCCGCATCATCCTCCCACGTCATATCTGGCTCCCAATAATCCTTTGGATAATACGATTTGACCTTTTGGGCGGCAGATTTCATATCATCAATTGCGCCTTCAACGTCGCGGTATACGCCGGCCACATCTGCGCCCTCGTTATCGGGAGTATTCCAATACCGGTGCAGAACAAACACAATCATACACTCACTCCCTCTCGCTCATCTTCTTAGCGAAATAAAATGCAAATGCGAATGGCGCAACGACAGGCCAAAGCAGCCCAACCCACACAGAGTTGAACACATCTTTGTCGTACTTGTCCGCTTTAAGCTGGAGATAATAGTAAGTGGCGCCTATTGCCGCTCCAATAAACACATACACCATAATCAAAAGGATTGCCATCAAGAATCATCTCCCGCCTTAAAGTTATATATCGGCTTGATAACGGCATCGATTGTAACAGTCGGTTCAATATTATTCACGATGTCATCCATTCCCTTATAAGCCATCGGACATTCATCCAAAGTGCTGCGTCCGACAGATGTGGTATAGATTCCTTCCATCTGTTTCTTAAACTCTGAAACTGTGAATGTTTCCTTCGCTGCGCTGCGGCTCATCAGGCGACCAGCACCATGAGGAGCAGAAAAATTCCAATCCTCGTTGCCTTTGCCAGTACACAGTAGGCTGCCATCTCGCATGTTAATTGGAATCAAAAGCCGTTCTCCACGCTGAGCAGATACGGCACCTTTTCGCAGAATCATGTTCTCCGTATCGATGTAGTTATGAATAGTTGTAAACTGCTCTACTACATGGAACCCCATTTCTTTGACGATAACATCCATCATGGCCTGACGGTTCAACTCTGCGAACCGCTGAGCAATTCTCATATCGTGAATATACTGCTTAAACAAATCCCCTTCCACGTATGCCAAGGGCTTTGGTACGGGAGATTTTTTCGATTTCATATCTTTCAACACACTTTGAATCTCCGTTTGCCGTCCCTCGGATTTCAGGCTCTCGATAACCGCCTCAATTTCTTCTTTACTATATGAGGTTAGAGATTTATAAGCCGCCTCCTGATAGAAGTTGGCAATCTCTAAGCCCAAGTGTCGGCTACCGGAGTGAACAACAATATAGATGTTGCCTTCCGAATCTTTGTTTGCCTCAATAAAATGATTGCCGCCGCCCAAAGTTCCGATGCTGTTATAAGCCCTATCCACATTTACATTTTTTGCACAATGCAATTCAGACAGGTCAATTTCTTGCGCATAACGGTGAGGCGAAGGCCGAATCTCGAAACCAGACGGGATGCCATTGCGGATTACCTTATCCAATTTCTGCGGCTCAATATAAGATTCCTTGATGCGGATAGTTTCCATACCGCATCCAATATCAACGCCAACCAGATTTGGGCATATCTTATCTCGAATAGTCATGGTGGTTCCAATTGTGCACCCAGCGCCGGCATGGATATCAGGCATCATGCGAACTTTACTCCCCGAAACGTAGGGCTGGTTCAGGAGATTGATAACCTGTGAGATAGACTCATTGTCAACCACATCCGTAAATACCTTTGCGGCTGCGAATTTTCCTTGCAGCTCTATCATTTCACCACGCCTTTCTGGACATCATGTTTCACACGGTCTTGTACTTCAGCACGTTTTGCATTATTAAAACGGTCGAGTGTTCCAACTAAATATCCGGTGATACGGCGGATGCGCTCAAAGGGTATACCATCCCCAACAACACCATTCTGCTCTGTATAGACGTTCATACCACTCGCCCCTTTCTATTATTATAAAGAAGCGGATGATGAAATACCACCCGCTCCAGAGAGTTATTGAGCTGCCCGTCTGCACACCGAGGTTATTGTTCTCTAACCGAGGTGTGTACACAGGGTGTCATTTTTATCAAGCATAATTGGCTGGATTTTTTTGTTTTCGCTGAAAACAAAAATATACAGTCCAATTTGCGTGGATAAAAATGTAGAACCCAAACTCGTTCTTCTGCCATTGGCGAGAAGATGCTATGCCATTTTGCTTTAGTGTATATGTAGGCAGAGCCAATCTCCACGAGCAGCTCATATCAAAACACTTTCGTGTTATGACCAGATTACTTTAGAACCTTCGGAATATTCAGGTTGACAAAGTTGTTGAACTGTTCCTCTTCCTTCTGGATTCTTTGCAAACTTTCCTGCTGGATGACAGCAAATGCTGCGCTGCACATACCAATCAATTCTGCTGCCGAAAAATCCTCATCTTCAACTAACTCTTCATCACATTCATTGACCGATTCCTCTTCATCAAAAACGTCCTCATCTTCGAAGTCATCATCATCTTCATCCCAGTATCCGTTATTGTCCATCCATTCAAGCACATCGTCTTTATAGTCGTCAAAATCAGAATCGCCAAGACCTTCCCAGTCTCCGTAATCATCACACCTGTAATAATCGTACCCGCTTGGGATGTCATCCAGTCTGGAATATAACTCTTGCCAAGTGCATTCCTGCGCCCAATCTGTCAAGCGCTCATTGATATCATCGTTCATACTTTCTTCGGAGTAAACATCATCGCAATAGCTGCATCCCACGTCGTTGCAGAATTCAATCAGCTCATACCAATCATTTACGGTATCCAAAAATTCATTTCTGGTCATGGTAACTCCTCCTTAGTATTCACATTTTGTTGCCCATTTTGGACTTCCTAATTCCCAGGCTATCTAAACTTGATAAAAAGCTCTGCATGAACTCCGTCTTTTTATTCGCTCGCTGGATTTCTTCTTCATATCTCTCTTTTGCTCGTCTGGCCGCATCCTCACAGGAAGTAATGCTATCCTGCATATACGTCCGGACAGCCTTATCGCTGTCATCAAATGGAACATTAAGTATCTTTTGATAATATTCAAACATATCATTGTTCTGTTTGACGCACATATCAATCTGTTCCAGAGCAAATCTCTTGATTCCGATGTGGTCATCGGTCGGAGGAATCCATGATTCCACCTCACGGCGAACCTTTTGGTATCGCTGATTCATCTCAGTCATTTTAGTAGCAATTTCTCTTGCACGTTTGATTTTCTTTTCATACTCTGACCGCATGCGCAGTTTGGCCGTGTCGAAAGTGAGCGTCTTCGCCTCTTCAAACTCTTTGATGGCATCCTCGTATGACTTCTTATAATATGGGTCAGGCTCAAACTTTGTAGGAGTTGGCACAGACAAAGGCTCATCTCTAACATCAATGGCCACTCCAAAATTACGCGAACATAATAGAAGGAATTCTCGACCTGTTGTAATATCACCATCTTCAATAAAAGCAGTATAACCAGTTGGCATATTACTTTCCTCCTTTTGTGGTTTATTATGGTCTGGGTGGGGAGGCTCGAACTCCCGACATCTTGCTCCCAAAGCAAGCGCGCTACCAACTGCGCTACACCCAGATAGGGCACGGTTCTTTGCCGCTCACACATATACCCCTGATGGAATCGAACCATCTTCACCGAAAGCATCACCTTTTATGCTTAGCGGCATATGCACACGGCAGCAGACGAAAAGGACGGTATCTCCCCAGCCCAATGTGAACCACAATACATTGGGCGGCAAGAAAGTTCCGTAGACTCTCTTACCTTTCATGGGGATGGAGCTGGCAACAGGATTCGAACCCGCGACATCCGGAGTACAAAACCGGCGCTCTACCAACTGAGCTATGCCAGCGCATGCCCTCGTCTTTCCGAGGCGTCAGCTCCGTGGCCTTTGGAGCAAAAACATCTGCCGATGACTGGACTTGAACCAGCGACACACCATTCCGTGGCTGCTCTACCTTCTGAGCTACACCGACATAGATGCCGCCACGACGCATCGCAACGGCAAACCCTACGTCCGAAGAACACCGTGTGCACCCGGCTGTGTCTTTCACAGAGATAGCAGTAAAGTAATGAGCTGAACCGCACAAACGTGAACATGACCAATAGGGACTTGGAGCTGGAGCCCGGAGTCGAACCGGGAACCTGCGCTGTACGAGGGCGCTGCTCTGCCAATTGAGCTATTCCAGCATATTTGGCAGGGATGGTAGGATTTGAACCTACGAGCGGGTGGTAAAGCCAGCCCTTGTCGGAGTCAAAGTCCGATGCCTTACCGCTTGGCGACATCCCCATATTGTGCGCTTTTATTTATCGGTTCTCCACAAGTGCGCTAACTCCCGCCAAGTCTTTCCTTGGTGCCAGTGGTATCTCATGAGGCTGTGAACCACCTATTTTTCTGGTGGCGGGGTATTCACAACTTCCCACCCCATGAGAGTGGTACCCCCTATGGGATTCGAACCCATGACCTACGGATTAAAAATCCGTTGCTCTACCAACTGAGCTAAAAGGGTATGTGGAGTGGCATACCGGAGTCGAACCGGCACCCTCGGTTTGGAAGACCGATATGCTGACCATTAAACACCAATGCCACATTTGGAGCAGTTCTCGCTTAGATTATCACACAAATCCACTGGCCAGGAGTTCTCATCTCACGATGGATTTGTATTTTTCAGCAAGCATTGACATTCTCTGTGAGGGTTCCTGCTCACACGCTCACATCATCCGGGCGCTACCCGGCAACTGGCAGGAGTGAAAGGATTTGAACCTCCATCATACGGTTTTGGAGACCGCTGTGCTACCATTACACCACACTCCCATATGGCGGAGAGAGTGGGGCTCGAACCCACACGCCGTTGCCGGCCTACAAGTTTAGCAAACTTGCCCCTTCACCAATTTGGGTATCTCTCCGTACCTTATACACCACAAGGATAATAGCAAAATACATTGGGGAATGTTTTTCTCACCATCTCTGTTGCCTGAAAATCTGGGACATAGGAGCAGATGGCACAGAGTTTAAGTTCGTCATATTCCTCGAACAATTTGGGTACCTCCGTCTGAATGAACTTCTGGATGCTCATTATATAATGTACTGCATTTGCTGGTGTAAATCGCTGTATATTCACTACGTCAACGCCGATATACATTTTATGTCTCGCAAAGAAATAGCTCTGTGCCGCGAGATAACAACCAAAGTCAATTACAATACTTCCCTTTGGAATTATCCTACTCAAGTTCTTATACACATCAACAAATCCAAGGAATTCAAAATCCAACTCACACATATCCTGTGACATCACCTCATGGTACTCGTCATCAGGAATTAAAGAGCGCAGCTCTTTTAGGCAGCGAGTATATCGGTTATCGTTTTCCGTTCGTGTCATTCGGGACCACTCCTATTCCATTGGGATTACTCGATTGTATAGCGCCTCAAACTGCTCCCCAAATGTACGGTCAATATGATAATGACCAAAATACCAGCGTTTGAATTTCAGGTCTGTGCGAACACGTTCCAAGAAGCTTACAAGAGGGTCGTTTTCATACCCACTACACACCATTTTCTGTATGCTTTTTGGAGCACAATGTGTAATAACATAATCGACTTCCCATCCGCATTTGTCCAACGCCTCAATTGCGCGTTCCATTTCCGCAGACGTTGGCATTTCTTGCTCCCACCAGGAAATATGTTCTATCCGATACTCACGGTCATGAGAACGTGCGCCGCCCATAACAAAGATTTTCTGGTCGTCAATGGTTAGCACTTGTCCTCTGTCCAGATGGTAAATGTCCGGTGCGATTTCTCTGACTTTGCCATCGAACTTTTCTGTTAGTGGGAGCTCATACAAGATGTCATAGTTTTCATGGTTACCATCTATCCATAGTGTGGTGAAGTTCTTATCTGATAACCAATCTTGCCAGTATATCTCTCTGGCAGAACCATCCCACACAAGCCCAAAATCACCGCACACAATCAGAAAATCCTCTTTTGTTAATTCTTTTTGTTCTGGAAATCTTCTTGTGCTCAGTTTACCAATATCCAAATTGGCATGTGTATCTCCTGTAACAAATATCATAATAATCCTTTCTCATTCGCAATCTGCATAGGAATAACTTCCGGCCGGCAGCTCTGGGCACCAGGCTTGAGGCTGAAAATAAAAGCTTAAGTTGGCTTTATTTTCAGTCATTTGGTATTCCTGTTGTTGTGGCACAATGGTTGAAGGGTATGGATGACGGCGACGAAAGCTGGTTAGTAGAGTGAACTCTCTTAGTTAGCAGGCGCCTTCAGGGAGGCCCGCGTGTCCGCCTTCCTTTCTTCCCTATCAAGTTGTTACTTCGGCCTTTGGCGCAAAGCACATTCAAAATAGAATGTTATACATTGCAAATGAATTAGTAGTGACGGTTTAACCTCCTACCGTCGAAGGGTTTATCTCAAATCTTTTTTTATCATGCGGATTACATCGACACCCATTTTGTCGTCGATGTGTTTTATGATTGCATCAATCGGCTTCTCTTCCACCATTCGATAATAACTGTAGAGTCCTTGCATTGTCTGCACATCCTCGCGGCTCCATTCAATCCCTCTTTTCTTATCTGTAATATAGTTATACAGCATAGATTGGAATTGACGTTTCTTTTTGTGGCCAACGGTAATTTCGTTGTCCTTGTTCAGCATAAGGCCAAGATTCCAGTTGCGGCCGGCAGATGAGCCGTATCTTGTTTTGGATGCGTTAATCGAGAACGGCGCATGGAAGTTCTGCAGAGTGGACACAACGAATTCTTCGACCTTGTGAACATCGAACTCATATCTGGAAGAGATAATGAAGTCATCCGCATATCTGGTGTATACATATCTCTGGTTATCAAAATTCCGCAGCGCATTGGACAGCTTAAAATCCACCGGAATCATCATGATGTTTGTGATGGTCGGTGAGATGGGCGTCCCCTGCGGAAGACCGCCATCTAAAAACGCCAGCTCCAGTGCCTTTCTCAGCTCGGTTTTCCCATTTACCGTCTTCACCACTTCGCTGAACGGGAAAATCATAGAGAACATATCCATGACGAAATCCAACGTGGTGCTCCCGAAGAAATCATGGAGGTCGAGTTTGCCAAACCATTTGCTGTTGTTCTGCTGGTGCCGCTCCACGGCGTTGACAGTACACCTTTTCTTTACATACGCAAACGCAGACGTGTGATACAATGCCTTAAAATCCTCTTCAAAAATTGTCTTTAGACGTCGAAGTGCGTTCATGAGCTCTGGATTGGGGGCATTGATTTTTCGAAGCCCGCCCGACTTCTTGGGGATGTAAAAGGTGTTGTATAACGAGATGCGTTCCTTTTCTCTCAGTTCTTCTGTGGACTGGTTGAATCGCGCTAACGTCCAAACAAGTGCGTCAACGTCAATACTCTTTGTGAAATGCGCACTGGCGCTTTCAAATTCGTATGTTCTGGTGTTCGTCATATTTTCATTGATGACTGCCGGCCCCTGAAACGTTTGAAACAGAAACTCTTCCAGCGTCATCTGATGGTAGATTGGAGATTGTTTCACTGTGATGTACACCAAGGTAAATCCCCCTTTCCGTAAACGTGAATTGTAACCTACATAAATAATGGATGTAAGAGCCCATTGGTGGGATGACTCCATTTCGTCGATTCGTTGTTGGTGTGGTAGCACAATAGATTCCTTTTGTCAATGGACTCTTGAAGGTTTTGTGCGACGATTTTGTTTTCTGTTGGGGTTTCTTGTGGTAGGAATAGCTACCTTTGTTATTACGATTCGCTTGGTGCCCTTCGCCCGCTTTGCATCATCTCGTGCTGCCGCACTGCTTTCGGTGGGTACCTTCTTTCTTCCCCGACAATTTGTTACTTTAGCCTTTGGCGTAAAGCTCTCCTTATGGAGAAATGCGTTACAATTCCTTAGCACTTAGGGCTGTGCCATGCCCAAAAGTTCAAACAGTTCTTCGTCTGTACACAGGTACCTGTCAACATTGCAGGGCTTAACATGATAAAGCCCATCGGCATCTCTTACAACCGCCGTGTCCGGATGAAGCGTACAAACAGGCCGAACACCGCAGGCATAAACAGGACGCTGCCAATTGGTATCTCCATTCCGCGCCATAATGCATGCTGAGTCTTCATACTCGCTCCTATCTGCCAGCCAGATTGGAACATATGACGTGCCAGTAAAGCTCAGGCGTTTGTTTTCGATGAAGTCTTCTGTCGCTCTTGCACGAATGCCCTTCTTACGAAAGAGCGGAAACTTATTCACGCCGCTGAAACAGCCGTGTACCGGCAAACGTATTCTGAACCCTGCATTATCCGCGATGCTTTCGATTTCGTACTCTTCGAAGAAGCACAGAAACCCATAATGGTCTTTATAGGGCGCCCTGTATCTGTCATTGACATTGTTTCGAACGGGTGGCGCGTCATATTGGTGCGTAGGTTCGTACCAATCCTCTTGGTCACTGTTGAGGAACTGCAGGAGATTACTCGTTGTGTAATCTGGGTTCCCGGAATAATAGTATTGTCTGCTCGGATTCTCCCGCTCCATTGCATCGAATGGCAGATAATCCACTGCGAACTCCGTGATAAAATCGCTGTTTGGAGCACCTTTTAGCCACACGATTGGCGCTGGGTCAGCATCTCTGCTGACACTGTACCTGCCCATTGCGAGCGGTGCGCCAATTTTCAGTTTTCCTACAGTCGTTTCCAAGCAATTCACCTCCCGTCCGAGTTATCAAAATCAAAATGCGTCGCAGATAAAGTTGAATGCGTCGTCAAGGATAAGCTTCTTAAGCGGCTTGCCGTTCCAGAAGTTCATAAAATTCGCCACGCCTCTGGCGCAAATCACGAGAACCGTGGGGCAGACAGACAGGGTGACGTTGCATGCAGACACCGGCGTTTCTTCCTTCGCCTCGTCATGGGAGAAATTCATGGAGTTGAGGAAGTCTTTCTTCATCTTATAATCCGACCAGTCCGCAGCATAATGCTGCGCATCCTCAAGACGGGTTCTGAAATCAAACATCGCCTTGACATACGGGTTGTCCATATGCATCTCCACGATTTGCCGGCGAAGGTCAATATTATCCACGCACAGGAACACATACCCGGAAAGCTGCTGTCCATTCCATCCGTCCGGCTTGAGCTTTGCCGTGTCTGCAATATCCGGATTGATTTCACAGATGATATCCAGAAGTGCATCGACCTTTGGTTTGTGAATGTCTTTCTGACGGAACATCTGATTGGCGAGGTTATGCGGCTCGACCGTATCGAAATCCCACAAGGTGAAGCTGGTTACGCCGGTTCTGGCCAGCATATATGCAACTGTAGAGCCGACAGAACCGCACCCAATAATATGGATGCGGTCTTTCTGCTTTTCCGGCTGGAAGTATTCATAACTCTTTGATAAATCCATACGTTACCTCCCAAAGTGTTCTCTGTAATATCCGTAGATGTCGTCCTCATCATCGTATTGGTCAAAGAATGAACCCTGGCCGCTGGCATTCTTGCCACTCCAACCAGCCCCGATTCTGGTTCTTGGCTTATCTTTTGCGTCTTTACTTTGTTTCTTATCCTCATCATTTTTGGCGCTGGACAATGGATTGTATGGAGTGACCGGTGTTCTGGGGTAGGTGGACGGAGCATATGTCTTTGATTTCACCATATCTTTGGCGTTCTTAACAAACTCATCCAAGTCCTCTGCTGCACCAATAATCTTGACAGTAACATCCACATTCTCAAAAAGGACGTTCTTCTTCATATCGTATACTTTGGTATTGCTGGCGAATGACTTATTCCAAATCATAAAGATGTAGAAATCATCATCGTCAAGCATATTCAGAATCTCTTCCTGATGCGTCAGGTCAACCGATGACGGGTTGGGTGCCATGTTCACATGAGAATGTCCCTGCATATGAATATGGCTGAACCGCTCATCCTCGTCATTTTCCATGAGCCACACCGCATACTGCTCCGTATCCATTTCCACTGTGGAACCGGTTACTTCCTGCGGATATACCACGATATCGGAGATGATATACTCGTCCTTCGCCTCATCATCCGCACGCTTAGCAATGCCATGCCATGCGACCTCTTTATCAAACTCTTTGATGAGCATTACCATCTTCGCCCATGCCTCTGCTGTGAAATACACAACCGCTTTGCGGTCGCCCAGGGTAAACGTTTTGGTGAAATTGAGCTTCCCATCTGCCATCTTCGTCAGCGCCAAAGCCCTTTCAAAGTCTCGCCGGCACTCATCCAAATATTCCTGGGTCATTTTAATCGGCTTACTCATCTTGCGCCTCCTCCGTCGTCTGCTCATTCTCTGCCTCCTGCTGCTCAAGCCACTTAATTGCTTCGGCCGGCTTTACAACACGACCATCAGGAAGTTCGATACACCTATTATTGTACCCATCATCACTATTCCACATGGTGTTCATAAAAGTACCCATCACCGTGCTGTCTCCCCAGTTCAGACTCTTGCACGAGGCAACGCACTGTTCAAGAGCACCAATGTAATCGCGATTCATCAGGAGCTGGTTGATTGTTCTCTCATAATTACCAATACAATTCCACCGGTCAATATGAGGGTTCGGCATACAATCAGAGAACTCATACGAAAAATTGTGGCGTCCCTGTGTACCCACATTACCGTTCAGATTGAAACGATATGCTGCGCACACTTTGATTCGCAGCCTCGGCTCCTCCGAAACAAAAAGCTCCCACATGAGCTTCTTCATCTTCTCTGCAGAAGCACCATGACGGCCATTATACACAAAGCTGCGCTCGTTGTTGATGTACTGCTCCGCCATCTCTCTATCGAAATATGTAAGATAATCCTTGACGCAGAAATACATATCCGTGTCTGTGACTTCCTCAAGGGCAAGGCGGTTATTGCACAGGAAGTATTCCATAATCTCGGAGTCCTCCCCGCCTTCTTCGATTTTGCGCTCAAGCCCCATAAGCTTGATGCACAGCTCGTTTCTCTGACCAAAGAGCCTTCCAATTTCATTGTTAAACTGGTTGATTTTATCGTCTGTTGCCGCAATCGAATTGCGCACCTTATCCCGTTCAATCTTTTCATATCTGGTTTCAAACCCGCTAAGCAACTGCCGAATGCGAGCGGTTCTGAAATCATATTGTTCTGCAATCTTTGAAAGACAGTCCTGATATTTGTCCGGAGAGCTTTCACGCAGAGAATAGATGAGCTGCATTTCGATGTCGGACACACCATCTTCCGGGTTAAAGTACCACGGAAGGAACGCAAGGATAGACACCTGCAAATAATGCAGCTTTTTATTGTCGAGATTATCGACGAAGAGAATCACGTTCTTGCGTTCTGGATTGATATAACAATCCACATTAAAAGACTTGCGGTAAAACGCCTTTACCTTATCAAGCTGGTGATAACCGGGATAGCAGGCGGGCAACTTCTCAATCACCCGCATATTCGCCAAATTGCTTTCCTGGTCAGCAGTAAAACTGTGAATCACAACCTGGTTGGACGCATCCCCCAAATCATATGCGTTGCAAATCGCTCTTGCTGCTGCATCAACAGACGCATTGGATATTTGAGATGAGCTATAACTGCTCCTTCCGAACCGAAGATGAATGCTTTCCCCGTCTTTCATGCGAGGTGCAACCAATGCACGAAGCGTCGCAAGAAAAGAATTGTCATTGCCAAATCGCTCACCATCGATGTTACGGAAATAATTATTGGCAGCATCCGTTGTCAGCGGGGTTGACGCAATGCTTGTTTTGAACATAGAAACACCTCACTTTATATTCTCATGGTGGGGGAGACCGGGGTCGAACCGGCACGGGGATTACCCAGCGGATTTTAAGTCCGCTACGTCTGCCTATTCCGTCACTCCCCCATAAAAAAGCCGCCCGAAGGCGGCTCCATTTGGGTATGTAACTTAGGCGTTATCAGCCTTGACCACGTTCAGCAGGAAACACTTCTCGGTGATACCGAAACTGGCGAACGTCTTATCGAGGTCGCCGGGATTCAGGGAAGAACCATCGAGGTGCATCACACCACGGGTATAATCCACACCGTTGGCCTCAAGGCAGGCACGCAGGGTGGTATTCTCGTCGATGATAACGGACTCGCGCTTGACATTGTTGCCGACAGTAACCTTAATCATAATCAATTCTCCTTTAATTCATTAAATTGGGTGTTGGATTTTTGAAGAACAAAGGGGCGGCAAAGCCACCCCCAGTTTCTTACTGAGCGACAGTGATGTTGCTCATAACCTCGGCCTTCTCAGCCGCAATCTCCTCAAGGACAGCGGGCAGTTTCTCCTCAAGCTTGTTCAGGTTGATGATGGCGGTACCGATGCGGTCGGCAACCCACTCCTTGATGTCGCCATCGGTAGCACAACCGGCGACCATAGTGATGGTGGCGTACTTGTCATCGTCGTGAGACTCACGACCGAAAGATGCACCGACCTGATTGATGTTGCCGCAACCCTCAGTAGTTCCGATAGCAAAGATAGGCTCCTTGCCATCCTCACCACCCATCAGGGTCAGGGCATTGGGACGATACTTCTCAATGGTCTTAATGTCCTCCAGCTTCATAGCGGAAGTAACGACGATTGCGTCCCCTGCGATTACGATTTTTGCCATAGTTATGTACTCCTTTATATTTAGTGTACCCTTTCGGGCCTGGTGATGCCGGCGGGAGTCGAACCCGCGTTACCGCCGTGAAAAGGCGGGGTCTTAACCCCTTGACTACGGCACCATATTAAAAGGCATGAGAAAACCCGTTAAGGAAACTTAACGGGCTAACTCATGAATTCAACTTTGTTTTCTCCCGCACCACTTTCGTGGTGCTTGTTCTTTGTGGGTCAGAGATTAGATACAGAAAGCCGGGGCGAGCCCATAGGAATTCCCCGCGTAGTAGTTGGTCGCGCCGCCGGTCGTGTTCACAAAGCAGAAGGAGTAGCTGTTGCCGTAAATAGGGGAACGCAACAGCGTATATTCATCACTGCCATTTCTTTTCTTACCCCAAGGCACATCTTCCTGACGGTAATATTCGTACCAGTGCCCCTCTCCAGGCGCTGAAAAGATATTCCGTCCATAGAGCTCCTTTTCGGACTTTATCCAAAACTTGTCCTCTGTTTCAATGATAGTGTTGGAACCATCATAAGTGTTGGCAGTCTGCTTGATAACTGGAACCGCAAGCTCAACGATTTCATCCGGAAGTAATCTATATACTTCGCCAGCCGGGTCGTTCATCAGATAACGGAGATATGTTTTCTCCCACGAACCTTCATTGGTATCATCTTGATTCCACGGGTATCGTTTCGGCATGCAGTCCACCATTTCCCATGTCATAGGGACAACGATACCGCCTCTTGTCCTATCATGATTGAATCCAATAATTCGAAACTGGACATTGGTGCCATCTTTTAGACACGCATTTTTATAGTCACCGACTTTGAACATGGCCGGCGCCATACTCCCACATCCCTTGAGCGACTGCCAAGGATAACTGTCCAAACACGCTGGCATATTCGCAAGCCTCCTTCTATTCAAATATGGCGGCGAGGGTGGGATTCGAACCCACGGTGCGCTCCTCGCGCACGGCGGTTTTCAAGACCGCTGCCATAAACCAGACTCGGCCACCTCGCCAGATATGATGGGGACTATTGAACTTCCCCATCAGTATCGTCACACTCGTACAACCCATCCATATCATACGGATACTCTGTATATACTTCCTCTCCGGTTTCATCATCCGTGATAAACATTGGCCGATATACTGGGAGCCTTTGCTCAAAACCAAGATACTCAAGGAAGTAGTCCAGAATCTCATCTATTATACCGGGGCCGTAGTAAGACTCGATATCCACACCGTCTTCCAAATCCATGAGTACAACCTGGAGAAAGTCACACAGAGCGAGGCGAAGTTCATCCTCTCGCTCATACACAATATCCTCCATGTCATGTTTTGTGGAGTTCTCATCTTCATCTTCTATGGGAAATGGATAAGACTTCTCGGAGTTAACCTGAACCGGGAAAAGGTACTGCGCATAACACTTCTTTGCTGTCTGCTCACAATCCTTTGGATTGATTGCACCCTCTTCGTATTCAGGTGGCAGGTCACCCTTGCATACAAAGAACGTCGGGTATCCATAATCCTCTGTGAGATAGATTGCATATTCCGTATCGGTATTCTCGGCAATGGCTACCATCTCCTCGGTTAAGCGGTCTTTATTTTTTTGGAAGAAAGACCAAACTTCGTTTGCTGGGATATGAACATCTACTCCCATGTGAATACCCCCTTCGTATGTTTTAGAACCCTAAGAACTTGCTCATTTCATTATCATCTGCTGGCTCAAAGTCAGATGTCACGCCATAAAACGTACATTTTGTGTAACTTCTCCAAGGTGCCTCTTCTGTACTATACTTAGGCCCGTAATAAATTCTACTTCCCTTTGCATAAAAGCAAAAATCTTCTCCGTGTTCAACCCAGTCAACATCCTCGTCAATTGGGCTTACTCCATTGCCAAACCTGAACCCATGCTCATCAAGAACCCTTGCCATTTCCATATACGCTTCTACTGTTGGGCAATTGATTACCACGCCATTTTCATTGGCCAACATTTCTATTTCAAAAGGTTTTTCCCACACTCAAGTCACCTGCCTTATACCGTACCTGAGAATTCATAACGAATCACCTTAGTATTTAAGGTATGCCGTTCCAGAATCTCAATCAGTTTATCCTCAACGCCATCAAGGAGGTCACTGTATGTACTTCCATAAAGACTGGCGTCATTATCAGGTTCCCGCTCGTCATCTTCCGGACTGGGAACTTTGATATTATATTGTGTGAGAATGTTCTCAAACATCTCAACGATGAGCATAGCTTCGTCGTGAGTATAAATCTTATTTTCCAAACCAATCACCTCACAGGTCATGTTCAACATCCGTAGTAACTGCCCACACAATTCCTGTTACGCCTACTGCAATTACTCCAGCCAGACCAATATTATACAACTGTTGCATTGAATACAAGTTTACTGCGCTGTATAAGGGACTTAAACGCATTTTCGTCAAATTCATATTGGACATCATCGCCTTCTAATTCAACATCACTGAACAGAACGTTCCATCCGTATCCCCACTCAGAAGCGTGACCGTCACAATCGTGACCATCTACGTAGTTATCCCACTCTACGAAAACTATATTGCCTTCGCAATAGACAACTGTCCCCGTACTTCCGCAGACAATATGGCCATTATTCTCAGGCTTATCTACAAGGCAACGAACTCTATCTCCAATTTGATACATGGCACACCTCCATGTTAATATTCACGGGGTTGCTGGTTCACCAACCTCCACCAGCAGGATGCACACTATAAAAGTTCCCACCTTCTATGGGAACCAAACCCCGCGCCAAGCAGCATTTCTTGGCTAACCCATCCACTTTCGGTTTAGTGGTAACCGTTAATCGCTGAAGGGCTATCAGCTATCCCGCACCTCTCCCCGGATAGTGGGGTGGTTACGGAATTCCCACCACGGCAATACCGTGGGGCTGGTGGAGATAATGGGGTTCGAACCCACGACCTATGGCTTGCAAAGCCATCGCTCTCCCAACTGAGCTATATCCCCGTAAAAATACAGCATAAAACTCCAGGTCAACTCCGCTGCATGGCATTCCCCACACTCATACTTCCATGTCTCGGATAACACGAATACGCTTCAGGTTCCGATGCCTGAAGCACGAATGCCGTTCCCACTGGTGGAGATGGTTGGATTTGAACCAACGATGAGGCAGGATACTCCGATTGAGCATAGCCCACCTGCGTTACCAACTTCGCCACATCTCCATATCAGGGCAGCCTATTGGCCACCCCTCTATATAAATCAAACTCGCTACCGCCCAGCCAAGTGGCACCCCCAGCGGTCACATACTCACCCGACAAACCATGACTCTTGGATTTTGTAAAGCCTTACTCGTTATGATTTTAGCTTTGCTCTTTCATCAAAGAAGAACTTTGAGTGTTGAGCCTTTAGCCTTAAAACTTTGAGCGTTGAGCGTTACAGTCAAAATTGATTTCATAATCTGCCCCGCCCATATATTACGGCGGGAAGTATTATAAAAACCTCTGTAATTCCCAATTACAAAGTTTTCTTCATAAGATAGCTTATCAGGCTATTGCATCATTCTTTTTGTCTTTACTTATCTGTACGATGCTAAACAGAGAAGGAGCATGATTCAGGGTTTTCGGACGGCAGCGAGATTGAACGCATGTTTAATACTCGACTGTGATTTCCGTCAGCGCATTGGATACGGAAAGCGCAGAATCAATATCTACCATGAACCCATTGATTTCCTTTTCCAGCCGCTCCATTTCAGCCTTGATTCCAATGGGGTCAACGATTTCAAAAGTTTGCGCCGCAATAAAATCAGCTCGTGTCTTTTTGATATCCTCGGAAGCGTTCTTCATGTCGGTGTTTCCATACAAGGATTTGATATATTCATCAGCACGCATCTCCAGCATCTCTCCATTGTTCTGATTTGCCTCATTGCGTGCTGCACGGTTATCCCGCTCCAGTCGCTTGAGCAGCGTTTGCAGCATCTGAATACCGTGGTTTTTCATTTCGATTGCCTCGGCAACCGTGTACTCTTTCCCGCCAACCGTAACTTTAGTCACAGCATTGGAAAGCACAACCGCACGCTTAATGGCGTCGCGGCGCTTGATGAGGTCAGTCACCCTCTGATAACCGGATTTGATTTCATCGCAGTATGCAGCCACCGTCATTCCGTTTACTTTGTCATTGGAATGCTTATTGGCAAACACATACTCCGTTTCCCCGATGCATTTGGTGATGCGTGCGTCCAGAGTTTTCAGCTCGCACAGCGCCTTATGGATTGTCATTTTTTCAGTGGTCATAAACCTTACTCCTTTAACTTTAAGAATTGATATCACTTGCCCGACTCAATAAGAGTTTTGAGAACTTTGCCAGGCTTAAAACTTGGAACCTGTTTCGCAGGAATCGGAACTGGCACATTTGCCCGTGGATTTCTACCTGTTCGCGGCGCTCGATGCTTTACCTCAAAGGTTCCAAAGTTCGCGATTTGAACCTTATCGCCGGCGGCCAGCGCCTCAGTGATGATTTGGAAAACTGCATCAAGCATGACTTCCGAATCCTTTTTCATAAACCCTGTTCTCTGTGATAGGATATTTACCATCTCATCCTTGTTCATTGGAACCTCCTTCTTAGCAGAATATCCTCGAAGATAAAGAGCCGGATATCCACACCAAGTGACACATCCGGCCATTGACAAGAGCACTTTCTGCACACCGACTCATACTGCCGGCAAAGTTGTCTGCAAATCCAGCTCATTTACTCGTTCATCAATACAATGTTGGAACTGTGAACCAGATAAGTAGTCCCGTCAATCACGACCTGAATCTGGTCGCCGTCCTCATAATCTTTCCATGAACTCACGGTTCCGGAAATAATCGACCCATCCGGCATAGAGATAATTGCACGGTCAAAAGTGTAGGTTGTATCGAACAACTGTCGATTCCCACACCCTGATAGTGTACCGAGAATCAACAGGGCGGCTGCAACAACAAAACCAAACCATTTCACGCGCTTTTCCATAATCAAACCTCCCCATATTGTTCAAGCTCTTTTCTGGCCTCCCGCATAGTGTCAGCGGAAAACTGAAACTTCCCATTCAGAAAAACCTCGATATGCCCATCTACATATCGGAACTCATACATAATGACCACCTCAATCTTCCCACTCGCGGCTGATAACGAAATCGTACCGCTCCGTGATATCATCGATGTAGTTGTTGTCCGGGTTATAAATCAGGTAGGTCAAAATTACCGTTCCATCACAATACTCCTGGTCAATGGAACGGTAGCTGATATAGTTATAATTTTTATCGGCGGCATTCAATATTGCGCCATCGCCGGTCTGCCCATTTGTGACAAATCCGATGCAACGCTCAATGATTGTGGTTCCTTTTCTGGACTCCAAAATATCTGCTGTCAGCTCGGAAGAATCATACAGCTCATAATTCGTCAGCCCATTTTCCTCCATCTCCGAAAGGAACAGCTCTTCTGTTTCGAGATAATCCACCTCTTCCAAACGGATTGCGCTGTTCTGCGTCTGCCTGAACTCCAGCCAATACCCGGTACCATCTTCAAATGTAATTTGAGCACCATAATCTGTGATGTCCAAATCCACATGACCAGGGTCGATTTCTCCACTGGAAACCCCAGCCGACATAAGGAGCGCCATCAACATTGCGAACAGTTTGACCATCATACGAAAGCCTCCTTGATTGTTTAATGGGGAGGGATTTCACCTCAATAAAAACCGGTCATGACTCCGATTTTATTTTCCATCTCTAATCCCCCAAAGGATGCACTTTTATCTACGCCGAAGCGTTACCCACGCAGAGGCAGCATTTCCCCCACTTGACCACATTAAGAAT
>DYBQ01000025.1:25568-26791 GCA_019418545.1 Clostridiales bacterium
CCCCTACCCCGACACTCTCGCAGTCGGCTGCGCCCCATAATGGTTTTCAGATTTTGGATGCCTCCTCACTTACCCTCACCATTATGGGGTCTAAGCGTTAGGCGGGAACCCCGCCCCACGGAATCGTACCGTGCCAGCCTTACGGCATCGAACCTCGCCTCAGCGTTAACCAAACCTGACCGATAATCAGATAAGTCCCGCCGAACCCATACTTTCGGAATTCTATAAATCCCGGTATCCCAAACCGCTTAATCACAGGAAATCATCTGCTCAAAAATCTCCGGCGTGACAAATCCTTTATCTCTGCCATTCAAATTGCTGAAGATTCTCTCAGCGGCCTCTCGCCTTAAAACCGCATATCGGCCAGTTGGATAAACTCCGCGCTGGATTTCCACATTGGAAGCTGCGTTTGGTTTGCTGGTTGCCTCAATCAATGTAAAACCCTGTGCCATGTTCTGGCGGCACTCGTCACAAGGCTCATAATCAATTACCATGTGCATTGGGGCGGCAATGTCCTCGCCACCTCTGCCTTTCAAATACCCCATGAGGGCGACCTCGTTCTTCTCACGGCCACACCAGAAACATACAGGAATTGTCGGATTCACTCCGTGTTTTGGGGACAGCAAAATTGAATCCATACGCAAAGCCTCCTTTCAGCGGCGACTTTCAAACTGCACCATATCCCGTCCGGCAAATCTCGTATTCTTCAAAGTTAGTTTTGTTGTAGATTTCGGCGGCGATGTTATGCAGAATGAAAATCAAGGTTTAGTAAATCACGATTTCTTTGGTGAAAAGCAGGTAGAATGCCATCGGCGCAAAAAGCACAACCGCTGTGCAATCTCTATCTTCCACAGTCTGGCCGTGATAGGCCATGAGAACTACCAGACCGCAAATCGCCAACAGAACAAGCCCCATCAGCTTTTGAATAATCAACTTCTGGTAATAGCCTTTAGACTTTCTTCTCTGACGACAGTCACGTTGTGACCGGCCATATGTACTTGCCATAACAAACCTCCTGCCTTTCAAATTCCCCACTCTGCATTTCTCATACGGGCTTGTGACCGTCAAAGGCTGCATTACGGTAAACCGCCTTGGCTCCCCACCTCATTTAACGCCGCCAAATTTCCCTTTTACCTACGGCGTACCAAAACGATTTCAAAAACCTCAAACTCAGTTATGATGGATAATCAGCCGAGAGCGAGAAGTCATCTCAGTATCAAAAG
>DYBQ01000025.1:26801-28934 GCA_019418545.1 Clostridiales bacterium
AAAAGCCGCCACAAGAATGGCATTGGTCGCAGCGATGGCGCATCTGTCACACTCAATGTGCATCCCGCGCTCGCAGCAAACCCGACAGGAATATTGAAAACTCCGATTCGCCTCTTTCTTATTTCTGGCATCATACTGGAATTCCACGCCGACCTGCTCAAACTTTGTCACAGTTGCGCCTCCTTATTCGATTTTTCTCTGCTCTGCATTTCCACGGGCTTGCAACCGTTCATCAAAAACCATGATGAGCTGCATTAGAGATGGCTGGAAAACCACAGATTGCGGCTTTATCTTCCCGCATGGGGGCGCTTTCCGTCAGCGTCCAACCACTCGCCAGGTCTATATTTATAAAACCCCATACGGTGTAGCCGGTTCATCTCTCACCGGCAGTATCCCCTGTCGCAAGGTTGCCGCGTCTGCGGCTATGCCTGAATTTCCTGCGCATCAAAAACCCAAACATAACCCCTTCAACGGATTAGCAATAGTTGCAAGGGCGCGGGCAGATTTGAAAAACCCACCGACCGCCACTCAGGGCGGTTTCGTCTTAATTTTCAAAGACTCATCAGGGCGGTTACTCAGGCCGCGTCTTTCTTGGTTTTGAAATCCACCTCATAGGACTTACCGGTCACAATGCGGTGGCAAACCTCAGCCAGATAATTTCTGAAATACCGGTGATTGGCGCAAGTCACAGTCAGCGCCTTACGGTTTTTCTTTGCATACACGGAAAGCAGGAAATTCACATCGTGGGAAGTTGCCTTATACCCCTCACCCAGCATGGCGGTGATAACCGTCTGAAGGGTCTTGAGCAGATTGGTCTTGCTGGTCGGGTTCTTGCCCATATCAAACTCGCGGGCAATCTCGCTCATAGAATAACTGTCATTGACGGACTTCGGGTCAACACCCAAATCCACACACTTCTGCGCAGTCAACAGGAAATTCATCTTCTGCGCGATATGGCTCCAATTCTCATTGGCGCCGATGGAGCCGCAATACTTGTGCAGCTTGAGCAGGTCAATCTGCCGCTCTTTGTCCACGATACTCCGAACAGGAACCTTGTCATCGCCCTTTTGCTCGTCCTTGACGCCGATAGTCACAAACATCAGCGTTGTGACAGCGGTGAGCATGGGATTTTCAGTGTTCTTGCAGTCCTCAAAGCACATATCTCGGACAGTGGCGGTGTACTCGTTGACCGTGTCGGTCAGCTTGGTATCCGCCTTGGTCGCGTCCTCATACTTGCCATTCTGGATTGCCTCGTTGTACTCTTTGACAAGGGCTTCCGCATCAGAGCGCAACTGTGCCAATTTGGCGGTGTTTTCTTCTCTGGTCATTTTGAAATCCCCTTTCATATGATTTGGGTGATAACAGGTTTATCACTCAAGCGAGCCGCCGAGGCGAAAAACCTCGGCGGCTCAATCAATGATAAACCCATTTAGCATGACGCCGGCTCTACACTCGGACTATGGGGAACATACTGCCCCAAATGACCGTTGCAGTATCTAACGGCGTGCGTATCATTCCTAATACTCATACCATCATGGGGAATTGTCTTACATTCGCAATACTCAACCAAATCCGGGTTTCATACCTGATGCCCTCATTTTCGGCTCCTCGGAGCGCAACACCCTTGGGTGGAAAACTCGGACGATACTAATAACCATCAAAGGTTTTTCTCGTATAGCCATCCGTTACGCAAGCCGCGCTTAGGTTCATAGGCGCAAACCTCCGGGCATTTTCACAATCTGGACCCCACGGCCTAACTCCGTGGCACCGGCGACGGCGGATTTTATCCGCAAAACTGCGATTTATCGTCCCTCAGTCGGACTGCCCTGATTTTTATAGTTGTCTGGGAACAGTACCACAACTTGTCTTGCCATACTCTGGAAGTGGCGGACATCTCCGCTTGTATTCCCATAGCGTGACTCACTCTGCGTTTCTCAATCGGGCTTGTGACCGACTATGGCCGCATTAAATCAAATACTCGGAAACTTGCGCTTCTGGAAAACCCCTTAAGCGCGGCGGCGGGGCTGTCCCTGCAACCCTAACCGCAGAGGGGCAACCCCCTGCCGCTGTGGGTCTGTGGGGCTGTCCCTGCAACCCTAACCGCAGAGGGGCAACCCCCTGCCGCTGTGGGTC
>DYBQ01000026.1:0-3205 GCA_019418545.1 Clostridiales bacterium
CGCCTCCCTAAAAATCTGAAATTTCTACTTGACTTTTATTAGCAGGTCTTTCATAGCAAGAGGGGCGTTCTGCAGAACGCCCCTCTTCGCCGGTTATTTACTTATAAAACGGGTTTTGCGGTATCTCTCCCTTCGAATCAGATTTGTTCAATCCCTCTTGTTCACGCTTCTTTTTGAGCGCCAGAAGGATAAGAATAATGGCCAGAATCAGCAATGCGATGCCGGCGCTTGCGATGACGACAGCCCGCAGCACAGGAAAGCCGCCAGCTGGCTTATAAGTGGCCAAGGCAGTATAGCTTACGGTGCCATTGATATCGTCCGTATAAACGGCTTCGGCGGTATAACCGAGGCTGGCGGAAACATAGGTGGCCGTCCATGTCGCGGTGTAATGCTCCAGCGTAATGGTGCCACGGCGGCGCAGCTGGTGCTCGATGGCTTGGAAACCATCGTCTGTCCATTTAGAAGCAGCAATACGGTATTCCTTATCGCTTACGCCCAGGTAATCCAAAATGTCAGCCTCATACCCGTCATAATAAGGCCGCGCCTTGTTATAAGGCATTGCGCGCCCTTTGGAGATTTCTCCAAGGTAATACTTCGCCAACGGGTGCCCCCAATACTCAACAGGCATGTCCAGCGGGCGCCAGGCATAATCGCTTGTCTGCTCAATGCCGGACAAGATAAAAGTAACAGGCTTGCCATCGACATTTGCTGTATAGGTCTGCGGGGCAGCCGGTTCAGCACTGCTTACATAGTCGATAGTCAGTGTGCTCGGTTCAGCTTCGGCATAGCTCACATCTTTCAGCACCAAATCATAAGACTGTGCGCCGTTCTCGATGTGGTATGTATCGGGTACAGTTTTTTCCGTGAGCCCATCGTAGTGTACGGTTTCTTCTTTTCCGGCTGGGGCTTCAGAGGCATTTATCTGTACATCCTTTTCTGCCAGCACATAGGTCTTGCCCTGATATTCCACCATTTCAGGCGGGGTATAGCCCGGTTCTTCGCCCTCGGCTGAGGTAAAGCCAAACGGCACAGTAATGCTGCCATCCTCATTTTCTGTCGCATTTTCCACTTCTGTTATATTCACATCAGTTTTCGGGAAGGGTTTGCCGGGGTTGCCGGAAACGGTATAAGTCATTCCGTCCGGCGTGTGTACCGTTGCTTCTTCCTGCGGCAGATACATTTTGATAACGCCAAGGTGCTGGTTGATAATAAGTTTGCCGGGGATGTACGTCAGGTCATAGTTTGGCCCGGCGTCCAGGTCGGATAGGATGGGATATTCACCTGGTGCGGTGGGATTTTCAGGGTCTGTGAACAGCCCGCCGGACACAAATTCATCCCCGTTTACCAGCGGATTTTCCGGGGTGTAATGGAATGGCGGCACAGGTTCGCCCTCATTGATTTCGATGGTCGGGCCGGTGATTACCACCGGGCGGCGTTTCACCACAAGCGGCCCTGGCACCCACTCGATTTCGTAGTTATACTCATAGTTCTCGTTTTCTTTGCACGTCAAGCCACTGGCACTTACTTCGTAGGGTGCATAACTGCCGTCATCGTAATAGCGCACCGGGCTGCGCTCGTCACAATCCGTTTTGTATTCCAGCTCGCCCTCCAGCATATCTTCTGGCGTGTCATCGTTGATGAAGCCTTCATAGCTCACACTGAACGGCGGGTTGGCGTCGCCATATACCTTTTCGCTCGGATTTACCGTGATGGTGATTTTCCGCGGCAGCACAGTGATATCACCCGGCTCCTGCCAGATGATATAGTTGCTCAACACAGGATAGTTGGTTTCGTTGATGCCCTCATAATCCAGCGGATAAGTGCCGGCCGGTGTTTTTTCGGTTATGGCGTCATACACAAAGCCGCCCTTGGAATCATCCAGCTTCAGCACATCGTTTGCCACAAGAGCGGAAATTGTAAGGTGTGTGCCGCTGCCGCCCTCTGTGGCTGAGTAAGTGCCCGCTGTGGTAGGCGTCTCGTCCAGGCCGTCGCCGTAGGTGGTTACCATGTGACCCACCATGATGGACAGCGCGCGGCGATAGATAGCGCCGGAGTAATCTTCGCTGGCAATGCGGTAGTTGCCCTTTTCGTTATGTACAAGGGCAATGGCTTCTGTGCGAGTAATATCTACCTCCTTCAAGTTGCGGTAACGGTTCGGTTTAGCTGTCCCGTCCGCTGTCAAATCTTCACCTGCATCGGATTGCGCATAGGTGCCTGCGTAGCTGTCCTTGTCCACCCATACCTCATCGCCATCGATGATGCCGTCAATGAGGATATCGGAGATAACAGCTGCGTCGGTGCCGTCATACTGCTTGATGTTGCGTGGGTTGTTGGCGTCGTCGCCGTCATCCAGGTACAGGCTGTGCACATGCAGGCTGCGCGGCAGCACGGCCCCGGTGTACTCTTCGCTGGCGATGTAATAGTCACCCAGTTCATTGTTCGAAAGGCTCAGGCGTACATCCACGCGGCGCGTGATTTCCACCTGTTTCCCATCTGTCTGGTCGATAACACTGTGTACGCCCGCGAAACTGTCTGGCGTCACCGCCACCTTATCGCCTGCCACCACGCCGGATTCATCATCGGCAGCGCGGAACTTCAGGTTCGTTACAGTGGCATTGGTGGTTCCATCATACTCGCGGTCATTGTCGGTTGAGTAGACGTGCAACGGGCGCGGCAAAATGCGGAAAGTGCACTTGCCGTCATTCTCGAATTCCAGCAGGTATTTTGCCAGGATAGGCGAGGCGGCATCTTTAGGTGCCACCGTTGCATGGTAAAGCTCCAGATTGTTGCTATGGATGGCTTCACTGCCCGTGCCGTTTGCATCTGTGGTTTTCCCGGTTTCGGTGTATGTCACCTGCAGGGCGGCCAGCAGCTCTTCGGCGTCTGCCTCCGGCAGTGTGCCGCCGCCGTCCAGACGGAAAGAAACCTGCGCATTCGTCTCGGTGCCATCATATACACGGTCTTCGGCAGAAATGGCCACCTTAACGGTACGGCGTCCATCCAGCCCGTCCGGCACTACATCAATGTCATACGCGCTGCGGGTGTTCCGGCTGAAGTTTACATCCGCTTCACCGTATTCAATGAGGTATCCGGCTTTATCGGTTGTCTCGCTGTTATAGGTCACGGTTTTACTGCCTGTCATGCCGTTAAACTGTGCGCAGTAGGCGGCAGATGGCTCGTTTCCGGCCCCAAACACAGCCGTAAG
>DYBQ01000026.1:3215-3722 GCA_019418545.1 Clostridiales bacterium
GTGTGCTGAATGGCAAAAGTGCCCGTCTGCTTGCCGGTTGCGCCGGTGTACGTTACAATCGTGGATTTGTTCAGATAATCTTTATAGCTGTTTGTCGTAAAGGAAATACCCAGCGCGGGGAAATCAAACCGCAGGGATGCGTTGGAATCACCTACGCCCGCCCCCGCTGCATGTACATAGTATTTATGGCCATTTGTCAGGTTGATGTCATAACCACGCGAAGGGCTGTTGAGATACAGGTTCACGTTCCCCCAATGCTGCGCCATATCTACCACGGTATAGCTTTGTGTGCCATCGTTCCGCTCGGCCAGCCACTGGCCGTTGGTGTTCAGGCTCATATACATGCGGTCACTGGCAGTGCCCGGCTGCCCGGAGGCCCAATTCGTGTAGCCCTCCAGCTTGTGCGCGCCGCTGGCGGTCATCCAGCTCCAGTCAGTAGTGCCGGAAAAAGAAGTATTTTTTGTGCCGCCTACCCAAACTTTTTTGCCGTCTGCCAGGCGTTCTGCC
>DYBQ01000026.1:3732-28352 GCA_019418545.1 Clostridiales bacterium
GCCGTTTGCTGTTCGGCTTCGCTGTCTATCTGCATCAGGTAGCCGGTGGCGTTCAATTCATCGTTAAAATAGCCGCCTGCGGCCTGGTAGGCCGCCGTCCACTGGATGCCTTCGGCCGGTACAAATTCATAGAAATGGCCGGTGCTGGAATCGTACTGTAAATTGCTCTCGTTCTCGTCGATGTACCAATAGAGGGTGGCTTCATCATCGTATACGGTGTATTCTAGCGTGCGGATAAACGCCTGCCAGTCAGCAGCGGGAATCAAATCTTTGCTGCTGAACGTAATGGCGTCGGCTCCGCTTGCTTTGCTGGCCGTAATACCGCCTGGCAGCGTGCCGTACTGAATCGCATCGCGTTTATCATGCTCGCCCGCAAACTGCACGGTCACTGTGCGCAGGCCGTTCGGCGCAACGATTTCCAGCTGCGGGTAGGTATACAGTTTGCTACCGCTCGTGCCGTCTGCCACCTCTGCATCCCTGTGCTTAATGTGGATGCTGTAATCAATAGAGAGGCCGCCGGGCGCGCTGGACGCACGGATATTCTCGCGCAAATGCTGCGTAGCTGCCTGCACGGCAAAGAAATAGTGATTTTCCCCTTCGTCCATTTCCAGGGGTACATTCTTCAGGTACAGGCGCGTGGTTACTTTCTTCTCGTCAGGGTTCCCTGTTTCCAGCGCCACCGGGGCGTCCACTTCCGCGCCGCTGGCGTCCAGATACACAACGCGGGTTTCCATATCCGGCCAGATGGCGGCGGCCGCTTCCTGTGTCCACTCGGCGTACTGCCCTGCAAGGCCATTCTTGTAACGCCAGCCAATCGCAGGCGGCTCGGCATTGCCCACATCATCCGGGCGGTAGGTTACGGTGCTTTCAAACATCACTTCATCTTCATACACCGTGGCCGGGTGTGTGAGCTGCACGGTCACGTCCTCTGGCTTTGTAGCCTCTATCACGCCCGGCAGCACATTCAGGCGGCCTTCGCGTTCTTCCGCTACATTGTTGGCCAGAGAAGTGCCCAGCTCACCGGCGCGCACCGTTTCGTCCGCGCCCCAAAGCAGGCCGGATGGATAAGAAAACACAGCCTGGAACTCGTAATCGTCCAAATCGAGTTCACAGCCCGGCAGCGTCAGCGTGGCCGTAATGTGGTGCGGCGCAAGCTCCGGGTTCGCTGTCCCGGCGTTAGCCTGGGAAGTGGCGGCTGTTTCAAACTCGAAAGAAGAAAAGTCGCCCAGCTCCAGCCAGTCAAAGCCCTTCACCCGGTATTGCCAGCGCACTTGAAGGCCCTGTTCCAGCGTCTTAAAGAAATCGGCCTCGGCCACGAATGTGGCGGCCTGGTCAACGTATACTGTCGTGTTTTTTGCCTGCTGTAAATAGATGGGCCGCGGCAGCACCGTAAGCAGGCCGCTTTTGGCCTTGGTGGCCACGTCATAGGTGTTTTTGGTGGTGCCGTTGCTACTTACCACGGCGCGGAAATTCGTTCCGTCCCAGCTGATGGGCACATTCCGCAACGTGAGGGTGGTTTCCGTCCAGCTTTCTTCACCGGCTTCATGGAATACCGGTTCGGATACCTCATAAGCAAGGCCGGAATCCTCAATAGGCAGCCACACACGGCTTCCCTTAGTGCGGTACTCCCATTTGATATCTGTGACAAGCTGGTGATACCGCGCGCCGCCCTCCAGCATGATGGCGTCCTGTTCCTCATAGATGGTGGTGTTTAATACGGGCAGGGCCTCCAGCCCCAGCACATACAGCTGCGTGGTTTCGGCGCTGGCCCAAAAGCCTTCGGCAGTCTGTGCATGTTCTTCGCCGTTGCGCACCGGGATGGCGTAATCGTCCAGCGTGCCGGGCACGCACACGCGGCCAATTTCGCGGCTGATTACCACATTGCCGCTGCGGTCTTTTACTTCTGCCTGCATCACGCCTGTGCAAGGCAAGTTGGAGAGCACATATTTGCCGTCACGGTTGGCCACACAGGAATATTCATTACCGTCCGTGCCGAACACTGTAACGGTGTAGCCCTGTGTGCCGCCTGCGTCCTCCAGCCCAAGGCCGGAAAGATAGCCTACCACACGGGCCACGCCGGTGGTGCGGCCGCCGCCTGCATCCACAATGGCGGGCGTGCCTTTTTCTTTTTCGGAGCCGAGGTTCCAGCCCTTTGTGCCGGTGTCAAACACCGGCGCGCCGTTTGCCCCCAGCGTGATGGTGTGACTGTCAGCGTCAAAATGCCCCGTAAAGCCCTGGATGGGCGTCCAATCGTCCGGCAGCACAATGTCGTTCGCAAGGATGTAACAATCCCCAATCGGGTGCGTAAACCAGTATTTATCCTGGTCGTTCAGCTTGGCCAATTCCTCGGCGCTGCTGATGCGGTGTACAAAGTGTACTTCCTGGTTGCCGTTCTGCTGGCTTTGGCACACCTGGCACTGCTGGCGCTGGCTCAGGTACATCACGGTGTTGGCCAAAATGCGGCATTCGTCAATTTTTGCCACATTAAAATTCGCCGTTTTATGGCCTATCTGGTTCATGCCAAAGCTGCCGTTTGTGGTAAGGTAAAAATTGTTGGTGCCCTGCAGCCCGGCACGGGTGGCCGTCATCAGGCGGCCGAAACCTTTCTGCTCGATACTGTTTGAGGCATAATCTACCCAGATGGTGCCAAACGCCATCTGCATGTTGGTGTGCGTGGCGCTGGCGTCAATGGTTAGCCCCACAGTAAACTCAGGGCCCTGAAAACTTGCATTATATGGATAGTTTGTCGGGCAGCGCGCGGCCACAGAAGTGAAGGGGTCACCCTCGGTGCGCGTCACCACGCGCAAGGTGCTGCTGCCGGAATCATCGCCGTACAGCGGCGTTTTGTCGTGCCAGTTGCCGCAGCACAAAATCATGCTGGCGGCGTCATACGGGTTGGCCACATCGTACATCTCGTTCTGGCCCATCAGCCAGTTCATGTTCCAGCTGCCCGCCATGTCGGTGTTCAGCTGGTAATACGGCGTGGTGGTGTCGTTCGGGTCGGGTACATAGCCTTCTCCGGCCACGCCGCCGTAATGGTACATCATGTCATGCCCAATCATAAACCCGTAGCCCTTTGCAAGATAATCCTGCAAAGCCCACGCGGCCGCGCCGGAAAGGTCGGGTATCTCCATCGTGGCGCTGCCCCAAATTACCAAATCGTAAACATAGTCGCCCTCGGCATTTGTGAGATACCATGTGGGATATTTATTAAAATCATCTGCAGGGGCACTATCGATAGTTAGGTGACAATTATCTGCTGCCCACCCATCGTTTAATGCAGTTCTTAAAAATGCTTGATAGAAACTGCGGCCCGTATTGGGTACCCAAGCGTTAAATACTTTTACTGACTTCTTATATAAAACACGTTCGCCTGTCTGGTAGTCGATGCCGGTATAGGCCGGTATCTCAATGGCCGTGCCCTTGCCGCTGTTCCCGGCAATGCGCACATACACAGTTTTGCCGTACCAGGCGGAAAGCACTTCCATTTTGTTCCCATCCGTTAAAAAGGTGTCTTTATATTGCGTGCCATCCGGGCGCGTGCCGCCAGCAATTTTTGTCCAATAGGGGTTGTTTGCGGCGCTGGCGTCCTGTTCTTCATAGGTGTTGGCTGTGATATATTCCATAGTGGTGTCCATGCCCACCAGCCACTGGTTGTCCTCCGACAGCTTCACGTCCGGCGCCGTTCCGTTTGCCCGGAAAAGAGAAAATAATCCGGCCATAAGGCCCTGCGTCTCTTCTTCGGGCTGGTCTTCCTCCGGCTGCGCGGGCACTTCGATATGCATGGTTTCTGTGATGATGCTTTCTTCCGCAAGCCCTTCAGCAGTACTCTCACTGACAGGCTGTTCTGATTCATCAGGCGCGCTGGTTTCTTCTTTTTCCGGCACTGTGCTTTCCGGTGCGCTTTCCGGCACGCTGGAAGGCCCATTTTCAGCGCTTTCCGCTTCGGTGGGAACTTCTTCGCCAGCTTCACTCTCCTGAGGTTCTGCACCCTCTGCGGCGCTCTGCGCGGCCTGCTGCGCCTCGGCCAGATATTCTTCGTCCGTCACGGTGACGATGCAGCGGTAAGAAAGGAGTTCTTCGTTTTCCGTTACGGTGTGCACATAGCTGGCTTTTGTTTCACCGTCGATGTCCCGCCATGCAATTTCTCCTGCCTCCACATCGGTTTCTTCCGGGTTCAACACAAAGTTGGGCGTACCGTTCTCAATGCGTGGCGGCTCGGCGCTTGCGCTGCGCGTGCTGAAGGTAGACACCTGGCTGTCGCGCAGGGCATAGTACATTTCGATGCCGGGCCATGTCGCGCCCGGGTTCTGCGCCAGCAGTTCTTCCTCCGTCATGTCTTCCAGAGGGAAAAAGTAATCCGTGCTTTCGCCTTCGCCGTAATCATAGATGGCCTCCGGCTGTTCTTCCTGCCCGGGCGCGGTGTCCAGCACCTGCCACTGGTAGGCTACCTCCACGTCATCGCGGTTTAACTCAACCGAAAACTCCACTTCATCGCCCACCTCGGCCTGCACGGCCCCGGTGGTGTCTGTCACTTCCAGCTTTTCAAAAGCCGGGGCTGGTGTGGCGGTGGGCGCTGGGGTTCCGCTCGGCTCCGGCATCGCGCTGGGCGATGGGGTTTCCGCTGGCGTCGGCGTTGGCATCGGCGTGGCTGTGGCCTGCGGCGTTTCAGTAGGGGCCGGTGTTTCCCCAGTGCCTGGTGTTTCCGATGGCAGCGGTGTTTCAGACGGTGCCGCTGATGAGGCAGGCGTGCTCTCTGGCAGCGGCGTGCTTTCCGGCTCGGTTGGCGGCACAGAAGACGATACGTCCGCTGCATCCGAGCTGCCCACTGGCACGGCTGTGGATGTGGGCTGTATGCTGCCGCCTTCGGCCAGTACACTGAAGCCCAGGCTGCACACAAGGGCAGCGGCCAACAATGCTGCCATGCAGCGTTCCATTATCTTTCGCATATGGCTCTCTCCTTATCGTGATTTTGTTTGACAAAGGGGGTGCGACACAGTGTCGCACCCCTCTGCCGCTGTATATGAAAAGCCCCATGCGGGGGAGCGCATGGGGCTTATGGCGTATGGGCCGGACAAAGAAAAAACCGCCTTACACAGCGTGTGTAAAGCGGCTTTCTGCCTGTACTTTTCTTTTGTCCGGCAGGGGGTGCGACACAGTGTCGTACCCCTCTAAAAATGGGTTCAATCGAATCCGCCGAGTTCGTGTTGCGGCGCATCGGGGTCGATGTAGACATCGGGGCTGGTCACATCGGGAGCAGGTCTGCTATAGCCTCCATCACTTGAAGATACACCGCCGCCAGAGGGGGCTGTGGCCCCGCCGCCCGCTGTGCCAGCGCCGCCGGTGGCCGATGCGCCGCCGGTGGCCGTGCCTGCCTGCGCTTTGGGCGGGGTATACACCTTTGCCACCACGGCATAGGTGGCTGTATGCCCTTCGGCACTCGTCACGGTGATGGTGGCGCTGCCCGTGCCCACGGCCTGCACCCAGCCTTCCGCCGTCACAGTGGCCACTTTGGTGTTGCTGCTTTCGTAGGTGTAGGTGCTGGCGTCTGCTTCTTCAGGCAGGGTGCGCGGTTTTAGCTGCACCCCGTTGCCCACATACAGCACGCCGCCCTCGCTGCCCAGCGTGATGCCGGTGGCGGCCACCTTTACGGTCACTTTAGTCTCTGCTGTTTTGCCGCCGCTGGCCGTGGTAATGATGCATTCGCCCGGCGCGGCTGCCGTCACGTTGCCGTCCGCGTCCACGGTGGCAATGCCCTCATCACTGCTTTTATACCCCAGAATGGATGTAGCATCCTCCGGCAGCGCCTTTGCGCCCAGCAAGGCGCTGTCCTCGCCGCCTACATACAGCACCAGTTCTTCCAGCGCTTCTACACGCTCGGTAGGCACCGTTACCGTAACAACGCAGCTTGCGGTGCTGCCACCCTTCAATGCGGCCGTCACCGTGGCCTCACCGCCCTGGGCGGCAGTGACAAGCCCGGTTTCATCCACCGTCACGGCATCGCCCTCCACGGTGTAGGTGATTTCCGCCTTGTTTGCGGCGTCGGTCTTTTCCTCATCCGATGCTTCGGCGTTATCGTATGTGTATTCCAGTTCCAGCTGTGCAGTTTCGCCCTTCTCAAGCTCCAGGCTGGCAGGCAGGCCAATACCTGTCACCTTGGTACATCCTGCCAAAAGCAGGCACAGGCACAGGGCCGGAAAAAAGAGAAATAATTTTTTCTTCATGCGGGATTCCTCCTCTTTGGTATCAATTTACCATGTTTTGTTTGTGTTGCAAAGGGCCTTTCTTAGATGTAAATGGCAGGGGGGTACGACACAGTGTCGCACCCCTCTGCCGCTGTATATGAAAAGCCCCATGCGGGGGAGCGCATGGGGCTTATGGCGTATGGGCCAGACAAAGAAAAAACCGCCTTACGTTAAAACTCGTAAAGCAGTTTCGGCCTAAAATATTGGATTGTCTTATAGCTCTATACTGTCATATTCATGCCCTTGCTTTGCCTGGCGTTGCTGCCTCAAAAGCATGTTGTTTCGATGCTCCAGTTCTTCGCACCTTTTATGTGCCTGCTCCAAGTCAGCCTGTGTACAGGCAATACGATGGTCTTTTTCCTGCACAGCTTGCTTCAAGCTCTGGTTCTCGGCAGAAAGTCGGAGAAGTTCAGCCTGTACAGCATGATATCCGTCTATGCCATGCTGGATAAAATCACTCATTTTTTGCTGTTCTCTACTTAGGCTGTGGTATAACGAATCCTGCTGATTCGCTCTTTGAACAAGGTCTGTCATATGGCTGTCGATTCTTACTATCTTGTCAGCATAAGGCCGGATATCCCGGCTGATTTGCTGGTGTTCCTGAGAAAGCTTTTCAGACATTTTTTCATGCTGCCCTGAAAGTTCTTTTTGCCTGCTTTCCTGAGTGTGTTCCATACGCTCTATTGTATCTAAGCCCTTTCTTATTTTGTAAGAATAGGCTATGTAAGAACAAATGAGCGTGAACATTCCTGTTATGATTGCAGCAATAATTGTATTCATCCACCATACCTCACTAAAGATAAAATTCACACGAAGGCTCCTTTCATTCTAAGTTGGATATAAAACACTGTCAATATAGCGAAAGCCGCCCTACACATTGCGTGTAAAGCGGCTTTTTGCCTCTGTTTTCTTTTGTCTGGCAGGGGGTGCGACACTGTGTCGTACCCCCTGTTTCCCGTTTATACAAGGTGGCTTTTGGACAGATGATTTTTGTTTACTTCAGTAATCGGTTGTAATCCTGTTTTGCATACACTACACGAGCAATTGTCACCAGCTTTTTTTCTTCATCTATCCAGTAAAACATCAAAAAATTCCGAACCAAAATTTTTCTATACTCGCGTTTCAATGGCCGGATTGGCTGGTAAGCTGGGGTTGCATACGGAAATTCCAGGATGCCTTCTGCTGCATTCACCAGTTCTACCGCCAAACGACTTGCCGCATCCGGGTTTTGCAGTTCCCGGCCGATATACCGCACAATCTCAAGCATGTCTTTTCGGGCAACCGGCAAATACTCTAACTTATACAACCTGTTCCCCTCCAATGGCTGCTTTCATTGCGTTCAGCACATCTTTAGAGGAATAGCGTTGTTCTGTCAGTTCCGCCTCCCGTTCGGCCTCTTGCAGTTTGAAATACACCTCGCTCTCAAACTGTAAATTTTCAAACGCCTCCATGCTTAGAACGACCATATCGCCGTATCCATTTTTCGTCAAGAAAACAGGTTGAGCGGTTTCATGCACTGTCTTTGAAATCTCTGCAAAATTGTTTCTCAAATCAGAAACAGGCCGAATCATGTTCATACCATCACCCTCCTTGTCGATATTTTAGCATAATTATGCTAAAATATCAAATGCGATTTTACAATTTCTTTTTTGTGGACATTTATGGGAAAATCAATACTTATGCAGCTTTCCGAAGGCATTTTGAGGGGTATGCAATAGGTACGACACTGTGTCGTACCCCCCCACCAAATATATGGCGGGAACTCCATGTGGAGTGAACTTGTAGAGCTTATGACGTATGGGCAGATAAAACCTATATCTCTAAAACCTGGCCGGGTGCACCCTTCACGGGCAGCTTCATAACATATAGGTTTGTGCCGCTTTTTGTCAACACTTCGGGATGCAAAAATATCTTTGTATACTTTTCAGCATTCTGCTCTGAAATAGAGATAAGGTTATCCCCATCCGCTTCACACAAAAAGAAGTTCCCGCAAATGGCCGCAAGAGCCTGCCCATCTTTTTGGATTACTCGGTTGAAAGGCATTCCTTGTATCATACCCTCTTCATTACAGACGAGGACGACATCAGGGAAGTAGTAAGCGCATTCTATAAATCCACCTACCAGCTTTTGCATAGATTTTAAAGAGCCATCGATTTCCACTTTGCGCGGGCACTTGCCCACCTCAATATACAACGCCTCCATGTACGGCACCTCATTTCTTTATCGTAGTTTCCTTATGAATCGAAATCAGCAACAGAGCTAGAGATATCATCAAAAAAGGCGGAAGAAGAAAAAAGCTAAGCAACAGCACCGGTGGAACCAGGCAGAAATCCGCAGCACAGGCAAACATAAAGTGTGCACCCAACTCAAAGCCCACCAGCGCTGCGAAAAGTGCCCGAAAACTGGCAGGCCAGGTTTCTCGGGCATCTGGCGATTTTGCCAGTATGGTATATAGAGAGATAGCACTGGAAATACCGGCTGTTCCTATCCCACCAAGTAAAAAAAGCAAAAGTTCCTCACTCATAATCCATTTGTTCCCCCTCGTTGAAACAGAAAAAGCCGCCTTACGTTAAAATGCGTAAAGCGGCTTTCTACCGATATTTTTCTTTTGTCTGGCAAGGGTACGACACTGTGTCGCACCTCTTATCGCTCTGGTGAAATATCCAGGGTTGTTATCTTGGGCTGCACTGGGGTTTCTCTGTTCTGATGTGCATGATACTTTGAAATCAACTGGGGGACAGGCGTGTTGGAATATCCAGCCATAACAAACTGCTGCACATAGGCCACATCCACATCTTCACCTGTTTTGGCGCAGCAATCCGCAATCAGTTCAGGGGTGATGACAGGTAGCGGATGACGTGATGCATATAGAGAGACTGCGCGCTCGCCGCGTTCCAGTTCGCATAACGAACCTGTTAGCAGGTCGGCCCCGCGCGGTTTATCCAAATAGCCGTTGCTTATCAGGGCGATATTGTTATCAAAGTTGGGCGCAAGCCGAAGCACTTTCCCGGAATCTGGGTCACGCAGCACACCGTAGTTGTTTGTATGCCGGTCGGCGTTCAGGCAAAAGGCATCCATCATCAGCAGCTCAACATATTGGTCAGCCAGAGACTGTCCTATCTGCTGGAAAGCGCGGTAACTGTGCAAATAATCTTCATCTTCCCCGACAAGAGAAAAAGCCGGCTCAAAATTCAATTTGCCTTCGGTGAAATCCAGCGTGCGGATGTATTCGCACGCCGGTTCATATTTCGCACATGGAAAATGAAGTGCATTGGAAAGATAATAAACAAACAGTTCAGAAAACCGCTGCAGCGGCGTTGCCTGTTTATACATCCACCACTTGCCGTTCTCAAGCCGCCAGCACTTCTCGAAGCTGCCGATGTTGGTAAGCTCTGGTGTGCGGCTGGGCTTCCGGCTGAAGGCAGATAAATCACCCCGCAAGGCCAGTGTGTCAAAATAGTTTTCCCGAAAGCGCACATCGTCCCATGTGAGGCTGCTGCCATCGGGTCTTACCCAATAGGTATCAGTAATGGTAACCGCGTTAAAATGCAGCGCAGTGCTGACATCATCCCTTTCCTGAAGGCGAAGGACTTTCTTCAGCAGGCGGGAATTCGTTCGCGTCGCGTCGATGGCGCGCATGGAAAGCCACTGCGCAAAATCTCCACCACGCTGAAAGTAGATGGGCAGTAGCTCTTCCCGGAGCGGCGTCACAGTTCGGCCGTGGATATCGCCAACGGGGATGTCTTTGCTCATGAGCGTTGCATGATAAGACAAAGAATATACATCGTTCATCGGCACATCTCCTTTCCTGAATTCATGGGGAGTATAACAGCATCTTACCATATGGCGGCATGCATTGCAAAGCCGGAAAAAGAAAAAGCCGCTGCACATAATGCGGGCGGCTTTGTATCATTGGGCATTCTCCAGACGCGCGATTTCAAAGTCATGCGCCAGAACTTTTGCCTTGATTGTCATGATATCGCTTTCTATTTTGGGAAGCTGTACGTTCTGGATGTGGTCGAGCCGTTCATTCAATAGAACGTGACCTTCTGCGATTTTCTTAATATCCTTTTCCACATGGCTTTCAATGTAGGCTTTCATGCGGTTTTCAGATGTCTGAATGGCGGTGTTTATTTTCAAATCCATGATTTCAGCAATGGCCTGCAGGTCTTCTTTTGTCAGCATGGAAGATGTCCTCCTTTACAGCATAGATAGTATAGCACGGAAACGTGGACATAGCCATAGGCGAAAGTGCCAAAGTTTCCGAACGGTCTTTTCCTCTTTCAACGCTCCCGATGAAAGGGGGGACGACACAGTGTCGTATCCCTGCCCTCAGGCGGTTCGTTTGGCCACCACAACATACCGGGTATCGGTGTCGGAAGTGCAAGTCACCAACGTGAGCAGCTGGTCAGCCACGTCTACCCCTGAAAGGCCGGACAGGTCAAAATCCACATCACTGCGTGCGCGGGCGGCTTCCAGCATCTGCGCCATGGTTTCGCTAGTAGGATTGGTAATAAGCGCTAATGTGTCAGTGCTCGCATCAGCTGAGCCAGCCGAAATAACAGTATAAGTCATATCCACGCCATCGTAAATCAAACGAATTTCTTGATGTTCCTTGGCGAAGTCTTGCGATGAAAAGCGTTTGAGCTGTGAAAACCGTTCTGCATTCTCATCATCTTCCAGACTGTGGCCGTAGATGATAAGGTTTTGACTTTGCGGCGTGCACTCGTAGTCCATAAAGTAACATCCCCAGATATCATCTTCGCCAAGCTCATTACGGCGCAGATAATAGTCATTGTCATCTGCCTGCATAACAGCGCCCGAAATAGCCGTGCCAGGTACATCAATCCAGGCTACCTGCCCATCATACTGAAATGCAGGAAGTTCTTCCCCGTTGGCAGATGTTATGTGGACAGCGGTTGTATCGGTGCCGCCGACATCAGAACCGGATGGCCGGAAAAAAAGAATAATCAGGATGAATACGAGAAAAACACCTGATATTACAAGACAGGCGGATACGAGAGTTTTCTTTTGCATGCTGTGTACCTCCTTTCAATCAGCATGTGTCTGCATTTGTGAGTGATATCGCTTTATCATATCGGCGCGCAGTTCTCTTACGAGATTCATGTCCAGTATTTCGCAAGTTGTCTGAAATTTATCTCCTACGCGCCTGGTGGGCATGGCGATGAACAGACCATTGCGGCCCTTCAGCAGTTTAATGCCATGGATGCGCAAGATATCGCCCCTTGTGTAGTGAAGGGTAATATCAGCAGAGGCCCATATTTTTTGCCCGCGAGGCATAACACGGAAATCATCTATCCTGTAAGTCATGTTTCACTACTCCTTCAAGGCGTCCTCAGAAGCAGCCAGGATAGCCATTTGCTCTTCGGCATCATAATATGCCAGGGGGAGTGTCCCACCAGCGTATTGTACATTCGCATGGCCGGTCGCTTGTTCCAGTTTTGCCTCACCAGCAGAAAAACGTTCCAGCCACTTTTCATATACCTTGTTATCATTCATGCCTGTTTCCTCTCTTTCCTGTATTCCAGCAGAGCATCATAGATGGTCTGCTCAATTTCTTGCGGTGATGTGCCGGACGAAAAAAACTGCTCCAAATTTTCCCACGGTAACTTTATCATGCGGGGCCGTGGCGCTTTATCACGGGGAGACTTGGCCTTTTCTACCGATTTAGCAGTTGGCAGCGAGCCGTGCCGCCAGGTCAAAGCGTGCTTGCAGCGTTCTTCGTTCAACAACTTTGCCTTCGATAAATTCTTTAGTGCCTGCGCCTGTGCGGAAGTAATGGGGATTTCCGTGTGTTCCAGCTCATTCTTTACCATCTGCTGTTCTTCAGGTGGCAAATCGGACAAGTCGCCCGCCGTGCGCAGAGAGATATCGCCGCTGTCCAGCATGGACAGAAAATCCGGTATCAGGTTGTTCAGGTGCTTATAGCGCTGGATAGTGCGAATGTTATCACCTGTGCGCTCGGCAACGGCGGCCGTCGTGCGCGGGTTGGCCATGCTGCCGCCGTTCAATACGGCTTCGTCCGCCAGCGCCTTTTCAATCGCCAGATAGCCCTGCATGCGCTGACTGGGCTTCAACTCTTGACGGTCAAGGTTGGTCGCATGGAATACTGCGGTGGCAAGGTTGGGGGTTAAGTCTTCGATAAAGCAGTCTATTTCTTTCCATCCCAGCAGGCGTGCGCCGCCCACGCGGCGATGTCCAGCCAGAATCTGATACCGTCCGCGCGCAGCTGGTATCACATGGATGGGTTCTATCTGCCCCAGCTGTGCCATGCTGTTTGCCATGCTCTCATACTCGCCGTCCGATACAGGATAACATTCTTCCTGATGAGGGTTGGCGTCCAGCAGGGATAGGGGCAGTTTAACAAGCTTACGATGGCCCTGCTTTGCGGAATTCATTTTATCGATAAATTCCATGTCATTATCAGCGTGGCTCTGTGTTACACGTTCCGCCCGTATCTTACTCAAATCAAATTTTCCGATTGCCATATTTATTCACCCTCCCGCGCAAGAAATTCATTCGCAATCGAGATGTACTGTTGCCCGATTTTGCTGTGCGAAGACGCAACGCAGCTTGTGTGATAGCCGGGCGCGTCAGCCGCTTCCTTCAGACGGCTCACCATTGCCCTGAAAGGAGCAAATTCCTCAATGCTCGCAAGTTCTTCGCAAATGTCGCGCGCTGTTGTAGTCCGGTCGTACATTGTAATAACAGTACCAACAATTTTCAGCGCCGGGTTGCATTTGCTGCGGATATTTTCGATGATAGCTGCAAGCTCAAAAATTGCAGAAAACTCCAGCACCTTTGACTGGAAGGGAATGACGCATTCATCCGCTGCGGCCAGTATGTTCTCCTGCAATGGGTTATCGCCAGGTAGGCCGTCTATAATGACGTAATCGTAACTGCACAGAGCGCCGCTGTCACGAAGGACACCGCGCAACACCAATTCATAATGCGGCATAGAAGGTAGTATTTTATTTGCCGCCGCCAGCCGCTTGGTGCAGGGAATGTAATCATAACCCTCCGGATGGCTGCGGATGCAGGCGCGAAGTTCTTCCGGCGTTGGCTTCTGTTCCATTGCGATAGCCTGTATCATCAAATTAGATAAGGTGGGACGGCCGTCATCCTCCCAGCCCAGAGCAAAGCTGAGATGATGGTCTGGGTCACAGTCTATCAGGCAGACTTTCTTCCCAAGATGGGCGAGCGCGGCGGCGAGGTGCCAAGCTGTCGTTGTCTTACCAACGCCACCTTTTTGGTTTGTGATAGCGATTACTTTCATAGTGTCCTTCCTTTCTTTTTACACTTGGTGAATATCTATTTCTACCTCTGCATCACGCAGTTATAGCATCGGATGAATGCTGTGAATTGCAGCAAGATATGTGCGTAGTTCAGCTGTGATATCCCTGATTTCATCGGCAGTAAAATAGTCTTCTGCCTCCACAGGCCAGGAAACATCTTTTCCAAACAGTATGATGTGATGCCCGGCGGCTTCCATTTGCACTATCCGCTGACGCTGATTTTCTGTCAAAGCACATGTTCTCCTTCCTATTTTTTGGGGGGGGGTACGACACTGTGTCGTACCCCTTACCGAACAAAAGAAAAAGCATGGTAGATACCATGCTTCAAAGACTAAAGTGAACGGATTGCTGGATAGAAATATCCGGTGATGGTGATGGGAAATTGTGCTGAAGACAATAGTTGTGGCATGCATATTCCAGCAAACGAAAGTCACAACACTCATGTACAAAACGAGAGCTGGTTTGTGTGACAAGCTCGTATAGCTCTTCTGCGCTGCGGGAAATGTGTTCACGCAATGGTTTTAAAGCGAAGTATTGCTTGCGCACCAGGTTACGATATCCACTTGGTTCCAGTATTCTGATATCCACCGGAGTTAAGACTTGGTCGGGTACGGGAATCATGTACGATAAGCGCAGCGCCCCTTTCTTCGGCGGTATGTCTCCCGCGACCATGATTGGGATATTGCCAAGCCCAACTGCATTCGTGCTGGATATCGGGATTGCATATCTATATGGCGTTTGGGAAAGTGTAATACCCAAGAGGAACTTGGGATGGGTTTTATAGTCCACATCCGGCACATGCGAGCGTTGATAAACTGCGAATTCGGCATTTTTGAGAGCCTGGATATAATCGCTTTGTACATAATAAAACTGGATGACATTCAGCTTAGAGGGCGTATGGTTCTCAAGACGTTCCAATAGCCCAAAATGGGCAAGTTCTTCCGGCAGTACAGGAATATGTATCCGTCTCATATCTTCACCAATACGGCTTATGAGCAAAAGAAAAGGCTGCTCGTGGCAGCCAAGCGTTACCTCGCACTGTTTGTTGGATGCCATCCAGGCCATCCGATACAGTGTGTGGTCGTATTCCGAAGAGAAAAACGTCCTTTCAATAGGTGGGATATCAACCTTTGTGCGCAGGAACTCATATAGTTCATGGTGCTTGATATATTTATTTAAATTCATTTTTTCACCTTCAATGACAAAAGAAAAAGCCGAGATGCAATCACTACATCTCGGCGAATAAAGTCCGCTACTTTTTGAAGAGCCTTGCTTTGGCGGCGGAACACCAGATTAAAGTCCGCATTTTTTGTTTGGCATGAGTACTTTGCCCGCGGCTGCGGAACACCGCGACGTTGTGTCAAGTTGCGTTCTTTGACAACATCATTCTAGCTGTAATACAGTAAGATTGTCAAGCATAAATCGCTAAATTCCTAAAAAATTTTGAATTTGTGCTACGGTATCTCCAAAAACAACCATGAAGCTGCTTCTGAGGTCGGGATAAATAAAAACACTCAGCCCCACAATTGCCAGTAGAACGAGTGCGATGGTCGCCAAAATACGTATTGCCAGGAATATGGCGGCAAGCGTGCTACGCCATATTTGAGCCACCGCGCTTTTCTTTTCTATTACTACGACTTCCGGGCTGTTGATGCCATGCTTTTTCTTTAAGGCTTCCTGCTCTTTGGCTGCACGATAGCCTGAAAGTAATCCTTCTGACTGTTTTAGCGGCATTGCTGTTATCGCTCCTGTTACTTTATAGTTCAATCCCTAATGTGTGTATGGCGGAAAGATATTCTTGCTGCATGGAAATTTGCTGGTGATATTTATCGAAAGACACACGCATTTCTCCTTCTTGAATAAGAACTTCTGCCCTGCCTTGGCTAATCAGCATAGCCGATATAACGGCATCCAGCTGTAAGCAGGGGAGAGCGGCAATATCATGCGGGGTGACCCTACAACGTGGCCCACAGTGGAATAGACTATAGGCGATATCTATGACGTTCTTTCTCATATCATCCCCACCTCTCATCTTACGCTTGATAGCAAGGAAGTCTATTCCATCATGACTGATGTGCGGTAAAGACAACTCGGTAAGACGAGAATCTGTAGAGAGCAAAAAGCATGCGGAAGAATAATAACAATCATTTCTCTGATAAGAGTTGAGATGGGACACCAGAAGCTTATAACGTTCGGTTTGCGCATTTTGATTCATGTTTGTCCTCCTCTACTGGATAAATGTGTTGTTCATAAGCGCACCGGAGAATAAGATGTTCCAGCTTTTCTGTTTGCGTGCTTCCAGGCTGTGCATCGATGATATCCAGGCATTCTTCACTCAAACGAAAGCACTTTAGGCATTTGGCCAATTAGATGCCTCCCTTCTTTTGATGCAAAAAGGGGTGCGACACAGTGTCGTACCCCTCTATTTTCGCCGGAAAAAAGAGAACTTGCTTTTGGAAGCCGACACACGAGGCGGCACATCGTGTGTGTGGATAGTGCGCAGCAATGGTGCATAAATTTTATCACCACCGCAATAATTGAAATAGTCTGGCGCCCAAATGGCAAAATGCGTATTGGCGGCCAGTTCTTCCATCATGTGCCGTACGGTATCCTGGTCGCTCGGATGAACGCTATTGAATATGTAGTGGATGCCATTATCTTCAGCGGCGAACACGTCATACAACGGGACAGTTTGCCAGGGCTTCATGCCACATACGATGATACGTATGTCTTTGTCATGGTAGGCGGTGACATCCGGGATGGACGAATAATTGCCGTAATCAAATATCAGGATGTCATGTTCTTCTCTGGCCTTAGCTGCACTTTTGCCGCCGATATATACGTCTGTTCCATAGATGATAAAGTGAGTTTCATCTATGATATCTGAGTTTGGTGCTTTCCCACCCCCTAGATAATCCTGCAAACTATGAGCACTGTGTACCTCAATTAGCGCGGGATGATGCCCGTGCGCTCTGCAATACAATAGCAGCTGCATAGCCTGCGTGGTGCACCCAATGCCTGAGCCGGCACCCGCAACGGCAACAGAAATGCAGCGACGGCTGGAAGGTGCAACGGCGCGGCGTTCAAGCTGTTTTGGATGCTCTTGGGGAACTCCTTCCGAAAGAGGGCCTTCTGAATGAACTTCTTCCGAATTTGAGACGTCCTGGCCTTTACTATTGTTTGCCACGGGCTGAGCTGTATCCATTGCCGGAGATTTGAGAATATCATCCGATAGGAATATTTCGAGCAGCTGCTGACGTAATCCGGCCTGCCTGTTTGTGATGATGTGCTCCTTTGGTACACCAGCTTTTATTACATCCTCGACAAAAAGAGAGTCTTCATCCAGCGAATCGGAGACAACGATAAGAGTAAGTTCGGGTCGTGTCTCCACAATACGGCGAATTAGAAGAAGCCCTAAATCTACATCACCACTGAAATACAGTAAGTCAAAGATGGCATATTGATAGTTCCCAGCTTCTAGCTCTGCGGCCAACTCTGCCGGAGCATGTCCGTCAATATCCTGTACTTCAAACAGGTTTCGGCGGTTTAACTGTCGGACAGATTCTCGAATACTTTGTGACGCAATGACGGCAATCAATTTTTGTTCCTCCTATTACAACAAATTTGTCCCTTTATATTTAATGGGGTACGACACTGTGTCGTACCCCATCCTTTTGCTTTCTAAAAAGTATGTCAGGTGACCTGTTCCCACTGTGTTTCCAACTTTGCAAGCTCTTGCTTTAAACGTCTGAAATCCTGGTGGATGTATTCACGGTTTGTAAAATCGAAATCTACGTGTCCCATAATTTTGATGATGTCTGCTTTATCCACACCAGCGGTATAGGCCATGGTTGCAAAGGTGTGACGGCAGCTGTAAGGCGTTAAATGCGGTTTTGCTTTTTTCTGGTTTAAGACATCAACTGGGATGAATCCCAGTTCCCGCATGAGTGGATAAAACTGGCGTGTGCTCCAGTTTTTTAAATTGATGTGGCCGCCCACACTATTTTGAATCAATGGGCGTTTTTCATAGTGCTGTTTATCCTGAAAATAGGAAAAAAGATACCAGTCCTGCACATACTGCCGGATAATAGGCAGTATTGGTACAACACGGTTTGTGCCAGCCTTGGTTTTCCCGCCGCCTACAAAGTATCCATCCTTGATATGGCAATCTGAAATGAGAAGACGGAAAATTTCGTTGGGCCGGAATCCGGTAAAAATGAGCGTTAATACAATGCGCGCAGTTTGAAACCGTGGATTGAGCACGTTGTTCGCATAGTGGATAAGCGTATCAATTTGCTCTGATGAAAAAATCACACGAGGTGCAGGTGCTCTTCCCTTTATTTTCAGGCTGGGTGAGAGGTCATAGCTTGTGAGCCTTTTAGCGATAGCATACTGATACAGCATCCTAATTAATATTTTCACTTTTGACTTTGCGCTCACGGAAGCGCCGCATCCAAAATCGAGGACGTCCTGTAAATCGTCCACGTCGACCTTTGACACAGGTACATCCCATAGCGGTTTCAGCTTATTCCAGGCGTTATTATAATCACGTCTGGTCTGAATGCCGATTTTGGGATACCGTTTGGACATCCAGCTGTCATGAATAGCCCGGAGCGTGGCTGTTTCAGGAGAAACGAGTTGATTCCATCCACACATCCCGCAATATTGGGCATACGGCACCTCTTGCTTACAATATACACATTTCATATTTTTGCCTCCTTTTTGGGATAAATAAATGGGGAACATAATGTCCCACAAAAAGGAGGCTTGTGGTGAGAATGGTGCCGGAAAATATGAAAGCGTATCAAAAAATTGTCACTTTAAGAATGACGATTTTTGATACGCCTTGGATTTCGGTGAAAACAATATTCCAATAAGCGGGCATCCCAAAGGATTATGACCGGTACTCATAATCGGCAACGCGGCCTCAAACGTGTCATTGATACTTTGACAAGCCTTCGCACCCCGTAGAGGGGTATATGCAAAGTTGCATGCATTTCTCACTCGCTTATGGGGATGAAAAAAAGGTGTACCACAGTTTTGGTACACCTTATAAATTCCTGATGGAGCTGGCAGACGGATTCGAACCCCCGACCTGCTGATTACAAATCAGCTGCTCTACCAGCTGAGCTATGCCAGCACGAAAAGTGCTTGCCTCTTTCAGAAGAGTGCTTGATTATTATAGCAAAAGCCTTTCTTAAAATCAAGAGCTTTTTGAAAAAATATTGCCGGGGCACGCTTGACGGAAAAATGTGGATGCCTCATAATAGAAAAACGGAGAGAAGGGCTGCTGTGCATCTGCCCTGCGCAGCCCGAAAGAAGGAGGATGTGTTTCAATGGAACCTTCAAAAGTATATTTTACCGATATGCGTGCCCGCCCGGGCACCAACCTGCAGCAAAAGCTGGAAAAACTGATGCGCCGCGCGGGCTTTGAAACCATAGACTTCAAAGACAAATATGCCGCCATCAAAATCCACTTTGGCGAACCGGGCAACCTTTCCTACCTGCGCCCGAATTTTGCCAAGACGGTGGCCGACATGGTGAAGGCCCTGGGCGGCAAGCCGTTTTTGACAGACTGCAACACATTGTATGTGGGCAGGCGCAAGAATGCGCTGGACCATATGGACGCCGCCTATGAAAACGGCTATTCGCCCTTTTCCACCGGCTGCCAGATTATCATTGCAGACGGCCTGAAGGGCACAGACGAGGTGGCTGTGCCCGTGAAGGGCGGCCAGTACATCCAAAACGCGCTGATTGGGCGCGCCGTGATGGACGCGGACGTGTTTATTGCGCTTTCACATTTCAAAGGGCACGAGTGCACGGGCTTTGGCGGCGCGGTGAAAAACGTGGGCATGGGCTGCGGCTCGCGCGCGGGCAAGATGGATATGCATTCTTCCGGCAAGCCCTCGGTGGATAAGGCCCTGTGCCGCTCGTGCGGGGCGTGCATGAAAAACTGCGCCCACGGCGCCATCGCCTTTGACGAAGCGCACAAGGCGGGCATTGACCATGCAAAGTGCGTGGGCTGCGGGCGCTGCATTGGCGCGTGCAATTTCGATGCGGTATATGCCGCCAACGACGCTGCCAATGACGAGCTGAACTGCAAAATGGCCGAGTATGCCAAGGCTGTGGTGGACGGGCGCCCGGCTTTTTACATCAATATTGTGAACCAGGTGTCACCCTACTGCGACTGCCATTCGGAAAATGACGCCGCCATCATTCCCGATGTGGGCATGTTTGCCAGCTTTGACCCCATTGCGCTGGACGTGGCCTGCGCCGACGCGTGCAACGCCATGCCGGTGATACCGGGCACCCTGCTGGACGAAAACCTCACCCGGAAGGGCGCGTGCAACCATCACGACCACTTTACCAACACCTCGCCCGAAACCAACTGGAAAAGCTGCATGGAACACGGCGAGAAAATAGGCCTTGGCACACAGGCCTATGAGCTGATTATAATGAGATGACGCATTCTGCACACCTGTGTGCCGGGTGCGGCGCTGGGCCCCGCGGAAGGAGTTGCTGCCTTCCGCGGGGCCTTTTGTGCCTTGTGCCCGGGCGGGCCCGCAAGCGGGCACCATTTTACGGGGCAACCAATTTTTCCAAATGTTTTTTGCATTTTGCACAAACCCCTAGCAAAATTGTGAGGATAATGACGAAAAGCAGGATATGAAAGAAACAAAAATGCATATTAAAGGACAAAAAGCTATATTCAGGAAAAAACTGGATGAAAGCACAAAAAAGGGGAAACTATTTTGTGCACCTCACCTAAAATTGTTCGATATTTATGAAATAAAGGTTTCAAAATAAATTTTTTTGTTGACATTTTCACAAGCGGCTACTACAATAAAAAACAGAAAGGCGGGCAAAACCCGCCGGGTACGAAAAGGCTTTCTGCAAAAATAGTCCATGTATCTATGAAAAAAGATGCTTTTGCGCAAAAGCGGCGTTCAGCGGGCGGCATGCCCGCTGAACGGTGCTGGCGGGCGTGGCTGTTTTGCAGAGGGCCTTTGGGGAAAGAATGAAAAAGGAGAGAACCCCAATGAAAAAATTGCTTGCAATCGTATTGGCGGCCTGCCTGGCCCTGACGCTGGTGGCCTGCGGCGGCGCGCCCAGCAGCACGCCTGCCTCTGGCAGCGCCAGTGGCAGCACGGCGGCTGCGGTTTCCGGCGACGCCAATGTAGCTGTGTTCTATTACACTTACAGCGATACCTACATTTCCAGCGTGCGCAGCGCGCTGGACGCCAAGCTGGATGAAATGGGCGTCACCTATCAGGATTTTGACGGCGCCGGCCAGCAGACCACCCAGACCGAGCAGGTGAAAACGGCCATTACCAACGGCGCCACCGTGCTGCTGGTGAACCTGGTGGAGACGGCCTCTGACGACGCGGCCAACGAGATTGTGTCTGCGGCCAAAGACGCGGATATCCCCGTGATTTTCTTCAACCGCGAGGTTTCGAACGACGTGGTGAACAGCTACGAGAAATGCGCTTTCGTGGGCACGGATGCGGCCGAGGCCGGCCACCTGCAGGGCCAGATGATTGGCAACTACCTGCTGGAGAACTATGAGGCCTGCGATTTGAACGGCGACGGCAAGATTTCTTACATCATGTTCAAGGGCCAGGAGGGCAACCCCGAGGCCGAATACCGCACCCAGTATGCGGTGGAAGACTGCGACGCGCTGTTGACAGAGAACGGCAAAGAGCCGCTGGAATTCTATGACCCGGCCAACACCGACAAATACCTGGTGGACCGCAACGGCACCTGGGCGGCCTCTGCCTCTAACGAATACATGACAACCGCGCTGTCTGCTTACAGCGAGGCCAGCAACAACATGATCGAGCTGGTTATCTGCAACAACGACGGCATGGCCGAGGGCGCTATCACGGCGCTGAACACCGCCGGCTATAACGACGGCACGGGCACCACCATCCCCGTGTTCGGCGTGGATGCCACCGACGCTGCGAAGGACCTGATTGCCGCGGGCAAAATGACAGGCACCATCAAGCAGGATGCCGACGGCATGGCCAGCGCGCTGGTTACCCTGGTAGAGAATGCCGCCAGCGGTGCGGACGTGATGGCCAATACCGATTCGCTGAACGTCGATGAGGACTGCGCCAAAATCCGTATCCCCTATGGCATTTACACCGGCGAATAATTTCTGAAAATCTGTGCTTCCGCCGCTTTCCCCGGAGGGAAGCGGCGGAAGCCGTATTTGAAAGCCTGTGTTTCTCAGGAAGATGGGGCCGCAAAAGCTCATTTTGCGGCCCGATGTGCCTGAGAATACGGCGCAAAGCACAAAACGAGGAGGGCGGTTTCGTGGCAAATGACATTTTGCTGGAAATGAAAAACATTTCCAAGACCTTCCCCGGCGTAAAAGCTTTGGACAACGTTTCCCTGACGGTGCGCAGGGGAACCGTGCACGCCCTGATGGGCGAGAACGGCGCGGGCAAATCCACCTTGATGAAATGCCTGTTTGGCATTTACAGCAAGGACACCGGCGAAATTTTGCTGGAGGGCAGCCCGGTTCATTTTAAAACGTCCAAAGAGGCGCTGGAGAGTGGCGTGGCCATGGTGCATCAAGAGCTGAACCAGGCCTTGAAGCGCAATGTAATGGACAACATGTGGCTGGGGCGGTACCCTCTGGTGGGCCCCTTTACATCCGAAAAGAAGATGTATGCCGATACCCAAAAACTGTTTGAAAAGCTGGGTGTCAGCGTAAACCCGCGCGCCGTCATGAGCACGCTGCCCGTCTCGCAGCGCCAAATGGTAGAGATTGCCAAGGCGGTGTCGTACAACGCGAAGGTCATCGTGTTTGACGAGCCCACTTCGTCCCTTACCGAGGAGGAAGTGGCGCATCTGTTCCGCATCATCAACATGCTGCGGGACCAGGGCTGCGGCATCATTTATATCTCGCACAAAATGGAAGAAATTCTGCGCATTTCGGACGAAGTGACGGTGATGCGCGATGGCGCCTGGGTGGCCACCGAGCCGGCCGCAGAGCTGACGATGGAGCGCATTATCAAACTGATGGTGGGCCGTGAACTGACCAACCGCTTCCCGCCGAAAGATAACAAGCCTGGCGAGACGCTGCTGGAAGTGCGGGATATGACGGCCCTGTACTCTGCGCTGAAAGATGTCTCGTTCGACCTGCACAAGGGCGAAATTTTGGGCCTGGCCGGGCTGGACGGCTCTGGGCGCACCGAGCTGCTGGAAAATATCTTCGGCACCGCCACCCGAAAGAAAGGCACCCTGCGGCTGCACGGCAAGGAAGTGAAAAACCGGAACGCGCGGGAATCTATTCGCAACGGCTTTGCCCTTTTAACGGAAGAACGGCGCGCCACGGGCATCTTTGGCATCCTTAACATACAGGAGAACACCACCATTTCCAGCCTGCCCAAATATAAGGTGCATGGCCTTTTGAACAGCAAAAAGATGCGCGAAAGCACCGATTGGGCCATTCAATCCATGCGCATCAAAACGCCGTCTCAGTTTACAAAAATCCGCTCGCTGTCGGGCGGCAACCAGCAAAAGGTCATTTTGGGCCGCTGGCTGCTGACAGAGCCGGAAGTGCTGTTGCTGGACGAACCCACCCGCGGCATTGACGTGGGCGCAAAGTACGAGATCTATCAGCTCATCATCAACCTGGCCAAGCAGGGCAAGTCTGTCATCATGGTATCCTCTGAAATGCCAGAGCTTCTGGGCGTGTGCGACCGCATCCTGGTGATGTCGGGCGGCCGCTTGGCAGGCGAAGTGGACGCAAAGAGCACCACGCAGGAAGAGATTATGACGCTGGCAGCCAAGTATGTATAAGGAGGAAGCGCTATGGCAAGCAAACTGAACATCAAACAGCGCATTGCGGATTTCAAGGCCATGGACAAGGCGGACAAGCGCCGCTGGTGGTCGGAATTTTTCATTGAGAACGCGCTGTACATCATTATTGTCCTTGCAATCATCGGCATTTATATCTACAATAACAATTTCCTGTCCATTGCCTCAATTGTCAACATCATCACGCTGTCTGCGGCAAACCTGCCCATTGCGCTGGGCATTGCGGGCGCCATCATTCTGACAGGCACAGACCTTTCGGCCGGGCGCGTGGTGGGCCTGACGGCCTGCATTGCGGCCTCGCTGCTGCAGGCGGCCGATTATTCCAGCAAAATGTTTGCCGGCATTGGCACGCTGCCCATTCCGGTGGTGATTTTGCTGGTGATTGCGGTGGGCGCCATCATCGGTGCGGTGAACGGCTTCTGCGTGGCCAAATTCGATTTGCACCCCTTTATTGTGACGCTGGCAACCCAGCTGATTGTATACGGCATGCTGCTGATGTACCTGACGCTTGGCAGCAACAACGGCCAGTCTATTTCCGGCCTTTCTGACAGCTATAAAAACTTCATCACCGGCAGCATCCTGCAGGTGGGGCCCAAAAACACGCCCATCCCGAACTTTGTGTGGTATGTGGTGGCCCTTACCGTTGTGATGTGGTTTGTGTGGAACAAAACCACCTTTGGCAAGAACATGTTTGCCGTGGGCTCTAACCCGGAAGCGGCCAATGTCTCTGGCGTCAATGTGCTGCGCACCATCATTCTGGTGTTCACGCTGGCGGGCGCCATGTATGGCATCACCGGCTTCATCGAGGGCGCGCGCATCGGCTCGAACAGCGCCCTTACAGGCCAGAACTATGAGCTGGACGCCATTGCGGCCTGCGTCATTGGCGGCGTTTCCTTCGTGGGCGGCATTGGCAAAATCAGCGGCGTCATCACGGGCGTGTTCCTGCTTCGCATCATCTTCGTGGGCCTTACCATGCTGAGCGTCAGCTCGGACTGGCAGTATATCATCAAAGGCCTGATTATTCTGGTGGCCTGCGCCATCGACATGCGCAAATACCGCGCCCGCAAATAGCCGGGCTTTCCCATTTTGCGGTTTCAGCGCCGCCCGCCGGTTTTCCCTTGGCGGGCGGCGCATTTTGCTTTATAATAGAAAAAACGCCCGGCGCGGGGCCCTGCGCCGGGCGGGGAGCGTGCGGAAAGGAGCGTGAAAACAACATCTGTCTCTTATACAC
>DYBQ01000027.1:0-4346 GCA_019418545.1 Clostridiales bacterium
GGGATTCCCTTGGGGGTCATGAGAGAGAGGGTTTCCGGCTTTTTCCCCGAAAGAAGGAACTCTGCTGCCCCTGCTGCCGCCAGCGCTGCACAGGTGCCGGTGGTGTATCCACAACGAAGCTGTTTTTGCCCGCTGCGGATGTAGTAGTCCAGTGCCATGTTTGTTCCCTTCTCTCTTACTGTAAAAGTTCCTGCAAGTGGCGGCGATACATCTCCTGTACGCCGGGAAGCACGCCCAGTCCCTGCATGATACATTCGACCTGATACCCTTCGCGGGTGAGGATGCTTTTCCAGCTGTCCTCTTCGTCCCCGGCCATATCGTTGAGGGCATGGTCACCTGCCACCAGCATCAAGGGAGCAGTGCGGACATGGGTATAATTTCCGGTTTGCAGCTGGCTGCAAATTTCCTCAATTTCCGGCCAGCCCTCTACCGTGCCCACATATACATCCTTGCGGCCCATCATGTGAAACACGGCCTGTATGGCGGGGTATACCACATTGGAAAAATGAGGGGTGCCATGACCCATGAGCACCAGCGCGGAATTTTCCTTTTGCGGAAACTCCTCCGATAGCACCTGAGCCAGCGCCTGTAAATCCCCAGTACCGGAGAGGAGCGGCGCTCCCAGCAGCAGGGCGGGAAACCGCTTTTTCGCTTCTTCCACACTGGCTTTCAGGCTCTCATATTCCAATCCATATAAAAAGTGGGTGGGCTGAATCACAACCCGGTCATAGCTTCCGTCTGTCAGGTGTTCCAGCGTTTCGTCCATACTCCACACCGTTTCGCCTTTGGAAGCCAAAATCCGCCGGATGGTCTTACTGGTGAACACCCGGTAAAAATCAGCTTCCGGCATTTCGGTGTGCAGAGCTTTTTCTACAGCGGTAATGCTTTTTCTGGCAGCGGGCACGCTGGTGCCAAAGCTGACGCAGAGCAATGCGGTTTTCATTCCGTTTTCCTCCCAATCTGGTAATCTGCAAGTTCTTCCGGGCTTTTGGGCACGGGGATTTTCAGCGCCTTTGCCACTTTCCATAAAATAGGCTGTTCCAGTCCGCAGCGGGAAAGCAATTCTTCATCTGCAAAAACGGCTTCCGGTTTGTCATCCCGCTCCAGCCGTCCGCCGTGAAAAACCAGCACGCGGTCTGCCCATCGCCAGGCAAAATCCACGTCGTGAGTGGCTACCGCCAGCGCCATCCCCTTGTTATGAAGGGTTTCCAGCGTTTCTTCCAACAGCTGCCGCCCTGCCGGGTCCAGATTGCTGGAAGGCTCGTCCAGCAGCATCAGCTTCGGCTCCATGGCCAGAATATCGGCAATGGCAACCCGGCGCTTTTCTCCGCCGGAAAGATATTGGGGGCCGCGGCTGCGGTAGCGTGTTAGCCCCAGGCTTTCCAGCGCCATTTCCACCCGGCGGCGGACTTCTTCTTCCGAAAGTCCCAGATTCATGGGGCCAAAGCTGATTTCTTCCTCCACGGTGCCCGCCAGCAGTTGGACATCCGCATCCTGAAACACCAGCCCCACTGTCCGGCGAAGAGCCATCCGCTGCTTTTCCCGCTTGCCGATGGGGTTTCCCTCCAGCACAACGGTTCCACTTCCGGGGGAAAGCACACCGTTTGCCAGCAGAAAAAACGTGGATTTTCCCGCGCCGTTGCTTCCCAATACGGCAATTTTTTCCCCTTCATACAGGCAGACGGAAAGAGGAAACAGGGCTTCCCGCTCTTCGCCGCTGTGATATTGATAGGAAACCTGCTCAAACCGAAGCAGTTCTTTCATAATCTCATATCTTCTCCTTTAAAAACCAAACCATACGCCGACTAGCATTCCCAGCACCGGAAGAACCAGCAGGCCGACAACTTTGGCCGTTACCCGCTTTTTTTGAGTGAGAAAGGCAATCTGCCCGGTATAGCAGCGGCTCTCCATGGCATCAAAACAGGCGCCGGCCCGGCGAAAGCTATTGGCCAGCAGCCCTCCGTATACCATCCCGGTGGTGCGCAGGCTCCGTTTCAGTCCCCGGTATCCCAGCCGGCTGGCGGCAGAATCCTTCATTTCCCGGAAGGTGGCCAGCAGAATGAAAATATATCGATAAATCAGTACCGCCAGCTCCACCATAATGGCCGGAACGTGTACCCGCCGCAGCACGGCCAGCAGCTCCGGCAAAGGGGTGGACAGGCTGAGAAAATATAAACAGCTCACCGCCCCCAGCGCCCGGGACAGCACCAGCATGGCCAAAGACTGGGCCGCAGGCACCACCGCCAGCCATCCGCCAAAAAAGGGCAGGGACAGCACCGCTTCGTCCGGCAGCTTCTGATAAAAATCCCACAAAAGGGTGAGGCCGGACAGCAGCAGGAACACACCGGGCAATGTGAGCAGAGACAAATAGGTGCGGAGCCTGACGCCCCCTGCCGCCACGGTCACCGCGGACAAAAAGACAAACAGGCAAAAGGGCGGAACCGGCGATTGACAGCAGATGCACAGAACCAGCAGCAGCACACTGATGCCTGTTTTAAACGCGGCGTTTTCCCGGCAAAGCCGGGAACGCCGCGCGTATACATCCATCGTGAGAACACCGTCGTGATGGTGCCCACCTGCCAGCAGGAAAAAGAGCGCCACACCGAGACAGACTGCCGCCAGCCACACAGGCGGCAGCTGTCCCGCAAACAGGCTGAAAAAAACCAGCCCCGCCAGAATCCCGGCCATCACGAAGTTTCCTCCTTGTCCGAAGGCTTCTCCTGCTGCATTCCGCCATATTTCTTACGGGCCACCAGATACCCGAAGCCGAATGCCAGCACGCCTACCCCCAGACCGGTCTGGATTCAGAAAAACAGGCTTTCCACTTCTCCGGGCAGCTCCCCGCCAATCATTTGTTCCAACACCGGGGTGAACCAGGGCTCATACTCTTTTCCGGTAACCTCTTCCACCTTGACGCTTCCCGCGTCGTCACTGCCGCCAAATTCTGCGTCTTTCAGGGCAAACAGCGGCGCGAGGGCCAGCACAACAACGGCCAGCAGGGAAACCAGAACGATTTTTGTATTCCGGCTCATCTGAACAACCCCCTTTTCACAGAACGAAGCTCATGAAGCTCGGCTTTGGCATAGGTTTCCAGCCCAATCATCACCAGCATGGTGAGAATGCCTTCAATCACGGCCAGGGGCAGCTGGGTGGGAGCGAACACGGCCAGAAACTCTGCGGCGCTTGCCCAGAATCCGCCTTCCGCGCTGGGATAGGCCATGGCCAGCTGAATGCTGGTGACGCAATACGTCAGCAGGTCGCCAAGCGTGGCGGCCAGAAATACGTTGAGCAGCTTGGGGAGTTTTAGTTTTTTACCGGCCTGATACAATCCCCACGCCAGCAGCGGACCGGCAATGGCCATGCTAAAAGTATTGGCGCCCAGGGTGGTCAAACCGCCGTGAGCCAGGAGCAGCGCCTGGAACACCAGCACGATTATGCCCAGCACCGAGGTGGTGGAAACGCCGAAGAGAATGGCCCCCAAACCGGTGCCGGTCATGTGGCTGCAGCTGCCGGTGACAGAGGGGATTTTCAGCGATGAAATGACAAAAATAAATGCGCCCGCCATTGCCAGCAGCAAAATGGATTTGCGGTGCTGCTGTACCAGCCGTCGGATGGCGATGACACCCGCAGCCAGAAACGGGATGCAGACAGCGCCCCACACCGCGCAGAACGCAGGGGGCAAATATCCTTCCATGATGTGCATGGCCGACGCAGTCTGGGGTACACAGAGCACGAGGCTTGCCGCCACGGAGAAGGACATGAACTTCTTTTCCATTGTGGTCATGTTGATTCCTCCATTTTGTAAAATAAAATAAAAAGGACCTCTCTCAAAACAATTTTGAGAAAGGTCAGAAAATCGGAGAATTTTTCTCCGATTGCGCCATGAGAGCGTTTAGTCCGTCCGCCCCATGATTTCTGCCCTTTCGGCAGGATAGAATGCAAGGCAGGTCTTCCGGCTCTGGCGTTATCGCTTTGGTTCTGCCTTCCCATGTGTACCCACAGTGACATTTTTTGACCAAAGCTCTTCCATTACGGCGGCGGTCCCGCACGGGAATTTCACCCGTTTCCCTATTCTACCAACGGCAAAAGCCGTCAGTCACCTTTCATTCCATAGTAAAGGTTACTACATTTTCCGTCAAATTTCAATGGACAAATCCATGTAAAAATTTTGTCATAGCCTCCCGGCTTACCGCATGATTTGATACAGCAGCGCATTGCAGATGGCCGCTGCCACATTGCTGCCGCCTTTGCGGCCTCTGGCCACGATGTGGGGAACCTCCAAATCGAGTATCAGCTCTTTGCTCTCCACCACATTCACAAAGCCAACGGGCACACCCACAATCAGC
>DYBQ01000027.1:4356-8053 GCA_019418545.1 Clostridiales bacterium
GCGCCGGATGAAGGGTTCCCGCCTGAATCTGCTCATAAAGGGAAATCAGGGCGGTGGGCGCGTTTCCAATAGCGAAAATGCAGGGCTTAGAAAGCTTTGCCGCCCGCTCCATGGAGACGATGGCCCGGGTGATGCCCCGCTCTTTTGCTTCTGCGGCCACATCCGAATCAGACATAAAGCAGTGGACTTCCCCGCCCAGCTTTCCCAGAATGGTTTTGTTAATGCCGGCCTTTGCCATTTGGGTATCGGTCACAATGTCACAGCCGCCGCGGAGAGCTTCTATTCCCTTTTGTACGGCGTGAGGGGAAAACACCAGGTTGCCTGCATAGTCAAAATCCGCGGAGGTGTGGATGACCCGCTTGATAACCAGCTCGTTTTCCGGGTTCAGCTTCCGCTCTCCCAGCAGCTCGGTGATGATTTCAAAACTGCGCTTTTCAATGTCCATGGGCTTAATCTGTTCAATCATATTTCGGTAACTCCTTCCTGTACCACATTTTTGTGGAATCCTGCCCGAAGTCAAATTGTCTTTTATTGTAGGCATGGGTTTTTCATTTGTCAACCAGGGACAGAAAAATGAACCGGCAAAATCCGCGGCTGTAAAATGTGCAAAATCACGATTCTCGTTTCCCTCAAAAAACAATCTTTACATTCGGGGCAAAACCTGCTACAATGAGCCCGACTTTTTGCTTTTGTCAACCTTCCCCTTCTGTTGACAAAGTTTTTCCCCGTTGCTATAATCAAATTATCATTCACTTTGAGTGCCGCCGCGCCTGTTCGGGTTTGGCGGAGAATAGGAAATCCGGTGCAAATCCGGAACGGTACCGCCACTGTATGTGTCCAGGCCCCACACGCGGCGAAAGCCAGCCATTGGGAATTTTCCCGAGAAGGCTGTGTGCAGGCTGTCAAAGCACAAGTCAGGAGACCTGCTCAAGGAGTTTTCCGCTGCTTTCGGCGTATATCGGGCAGGCGGACTTTTTTGTACGCGAAAACCGGCTGCGGCAGTGTTCCTACTGTCGCAGCTTTTTGCTTAAAAACACCCAAAAACAAATACGGTGCCCGAAGCAAGCGGCCCTGTCATTTTCGTACTTCCCATATCAAAATTCAGGAGCGTGAATTATCTTGACAATCATCATGTCAGGCCTGGAACACAGCCTGGCCCCCATCAGCCTGCGGGAACAGCTGTCCTTTACCAAACAGCAAACCGCCGCGATGGTCCGTATCATTCAATCTTTCCCCACAATTTCCGGCTGTGTGCTCATTTCCACCTGTAACCGGACAGAGCTGTATCTCTCCTGTTCAGAAGAAGTGAATCCCGGCGAACTGCTCTGTCAGGCGGCAGGCGCAGAATATGCTCCATACAAAGATGCTTTCGTGACCCGGAGCGGAAAAGAAGCAGTTCGGCATCTGATGGAAGTGGCGGCAGGGCTTCGCTCCCGCATCTGGGGAGAAGACCAGATTATTTCCCAGGTGAAGGAAGCTGTCGCCATTGCGCGGGAAGCGGGCACCACCAATTCCATATTGGAAACCCTGTTCCGCTCGGCTGTTTCTGCCGGAAAGGAAGTACGCACCAAAGTGCGGCTCACTGCCGTTCCCACCTCGGCCGCCAGCATGGCGGTGTCCCTGCTGCAGGAAAAGCTGGGAGAGCTGAACAGCAAAAAGGCTCTCGTCATCGGCAACGGGGAAATGGGGAGGCTTGCCGCTTCCCTTTTGCAAAAAACCGGATGTCAGGTGTCCGTCACCCTGCGCACCTATCGCCACGGGGAAACCATCGTGCCGCCGGGCTGCGGCGTGGTTCCCTATGACGAGCGGTTTGAGCATATGGACGGATGTGACATTTTGATTTCTGCCACCACCAGCCCTCACTACACGGTGACAGCACAGCAGCTGGCAGCCCTGCCCACGGTTCCCGCCACCCTCATTGATTTGGCCATTCCCCGGGATATTCAGCCGGAAGTGGGAGAAATGCCTGGCGTGTCCCTTTATAACATTGACGATTTGGGAAGTTTTTTGGAAAACCGCACCGTTCCGCCAGAAGTCACGGATATTCTGCGGACACATATGGAGAATTTTACCCGCTGGCTCAACTATAAGGACTGCATGACCTCGGTAGAAAGCCTGAAACAGGCCATTGTTAACCGGCTTCTCACGGCAAAAGAGCTGAATGAAGAGCTGACAGAAGCGGAAATTATCGAGCTGTCAGTCAACAAAACCGTGGACTTGTTGGTCACCGGACTAGCAGAGCGGATTACCTCCGAAAACCTGATGAAGTGCGAAAGCAAAATCCGCCTGCACACCACCGGCCGTCCGGTGGTCTCCTGAGAAAGAAGGGCGCATATGGATTGTACAGGATATCGCTTTCCTCTGTTTCTCGATTTGAACGGAAAAAAAGCCGTGATTGTGGGCGGCGGAAAAATTGCCCTGCGCCGGGCCGGGGTGCTTCTCTCCTTTGGGGCAGAGGTCACCATCATCGCACCGGAATGTGAAGCGGTGCCGCAGGGAGCAGCCTTTTTGCAGCGTCCCTATAAACCCGGCGACCTTGCTGGGGCATTTTTGGCGGTGGCCGCCACCAACTGCCGGGAAGTTAATTTCCAGGTGGGGCAGGAAGCCAAAAAGGCTGGAATTTTCGTCAGCGTTGCCGACCAGAAAGAGGAAAGCACCTTCTTTTTCCCCGCCATTTGTACCGGAAGCGGCCTGGTGGCCGGCGTGGTTTCTCAGGGAGAGGAACACAAAAAAACTGCCGCAGCAGCCCGGAAAATCCGCACTGTATTGGAGGAGTTGGAATGAAACAGATACGTATCGGCAGCCGGGAAAGCCGCCTTGCCGTCATCCAGTCGGAAATGGTCATACAGGCCATCCATAACTGTGATTCGGACATGAAAACCGAGCTTGTCACCATGAAAACCACCGGGGACAAAATTTTGGACAGGACACTGGATAAAATCGGCGGAAAAGGGCTGTTTGTAAAAGAGCTGGACGCGGCTCTTTTGGATGGCCGGGTGGATATCACGGTACATAGCAGCAAAGATTTACCCATGGAAATCGATTCACGTTTGCCCTTGGTGGCCTTTTCCAAGCGGGCCGACCCTCGGGACGTTCTGGTGCTCCCGGAAGGGAAAGACACCATCGACTTTTCAAAGCCCATTGGCTGCTCTTCCCTGCGCCGCCAGTTGCAGCTGAAAAAGCTCTTCCCACAGGCCACCGTTGCCCCCATCCGTGGAAATGTGCTCACCCGGCTGCGCAAGCTGGACGATGGCGAGTTTTCTGCGCTGGTGCTGGCTGGTGCGGGACTAACCCGGCTGGGGCTGGAACACCGGATTAGCCGGTATTTTTCAACGGATGAAATTCTTCCCGCCGCCGGGCAGGCCATTTTGGCAGTGCAGTCTCGGGAGGGTGTGGACACTGCCTGCCTGCAAACCTTTGCCGATGACGATGGCCGGGACTGCTTGCTGGCGGAGCGTGCTTTTGTCCGCACCTTGGACGGCGGATGTTCTTCCCCGGTGGCGGCATTTTCCACCATTGACGGGGACATCCTTACTTTAAAAGGAATGTATGTTACAGAAGACGAAACCTGCTATTTTGAAACCATCTCCGGCCCGCGGGCGCAGGGAGAAAGATTAGGCGCAGCACTTGCAGAGGAAATGAGGAGGAAATATCGATGAAAAAGGGACAGGTCATTTTGGTAGGAGCAGGCCCCGGC
>DYBQ01000027.1:8063-27294 GCA_019418545.1 Clostridiales bacterium
GAGCTGCTGACCATAAAAGGAAAAAAAGCCATTGAATCTGCAGAAGTGGTGGTCTATGACCGGCTGGTGGGGCAGGCGATTTTCGATTTAATTCCCGAAAATGCCGAGCGCATCAATGTGGGAAAAGAATCCTCCCATCACACCGTACCCCAGGAGCAAATCAATCAGATTTTGCTTCAAAAGGCGCTGGAAGGAAAACGGGTGGTTCGTCTCAAGGGCGGCGACCCCTTCCTCTTTGGCCGCGGCGGCGAAGAACTGGAGCTCCTCAGCGAGCACGGCGTTCCGTTTCAGGAAATTCCCGGCATCACCTCCGCCATTGCGGTTCCTGCCTATGCCGGAATTCCGGTGACGCACCGGGACTGCTGCTCTTCCCTGCACATCATCACCGGCCATCAGCGTGCCGGGAAGCCGTTGAATATCAACTTTGAAGCGCTGGTACAAACCAAAGGTACACTGGTATTCCTCATGGGCGTCAGCGCTCTGGCAGAAATCTGCCGGGGGCTTTTGGAAGCCGGTATGGATTCGGATATGCCTGCCGCTGTGATAGAAAAGGGTACTACCCCCTCCCAGCGTCCCATTCTGGCCAACCTCTCCACCCTGCCGGAAACCGCCAAAGCCGAAAAGGTGAAAAGTCCGGCTATCATCATTGTGGGGAAGGTTTGCGCCTACTCCAATCAGTTTGACTGGTTCGACCATCTGCCCTTAAAGGGAAAAACCGTGATTGTCACCCGGCCTAAAGAGCGGGCGGGTACTCTGTCAGAGCGGCTGCGTGCGCTGGGGGCCGCTGTTACGGAATTCCCCTGCATTGAGACGCACCCCTTCCTCCCCTGCCCGGAAATGGAAGAAGCCGTTGATAACATCGGACGCTATGAATGGCTGACCTTTACCAGTCCTGCCGGAGTATCGGCTCTGATGGAGCTGTTGGAGCGCACCAATCGGGACGTGCGGGCCTTAGGAAGTATCAAGCTGGTGGCCATTGGCCCCGGCACAGACCGGGAGCTTCGCAAGCACGGCCTGCGCGCCGATTTGATTCCCGAGGTTTATGACGGCGCTCATTTAGGCGAGGCTCTGTGCGCGGCAAAGCCTGCCGGGAAGGTGCTCATTCTCCGTGCCCAGTGGGGCACCAAAGCCTTGACAGACGCGCTGGATGAGGGTACCATTTCCTATGATGACATCCGGTGCTATGAAACCCGATACACCGCACCCAATACCGAAGAAGTGCGGGAGCTGCTGACTGCGGGAACCATTGTCACCTTTACCAGTGCTTCAACCGTCACCGGATTTGTCTCCGCACTGGGAGAAAACACGGACTTTTCCGCCATCACCGCCGCCTGCATTGGCCAGCAGACCGAAGCTGCGGCGCACAAATATAACCTGCATACCATCACCGCCGAAAAAGCCACCATGGATGCACTGATTCAAAGAATCGTGGAAGGAGAATAACCATGGAACTCATTCAAAGACCCCGCCGCCTGCGGGACGGCGACACCATCCGCCGGATGTGCCGGGAAACCCGGCTTTCTGCTGACAGCCTGATTTATCCTATTTTTGTGGACGAAACCCTCAGCGGCAAGCGCCCCATTGATTCCCTGCCCGGCCAGTACCAATATGGTCTGGACACTGTGGAGGAAGCCGTTGCCGTGTGTATCAATGCCGGTGTCCGCAGCTGTATTCTGTTTGGCATCCCCGCCCATAAAGATGAAGTGGGTTCTTCCGCCTGGGATTCGGAGGGCGTGATTCAAAAGGCCATTCGTAAAATCAAGGCGGCGTATCCTGATTTTTACATCATCACTGACGTGTGTATGTGTGAATACACCGACCACGGCCACTGCGGCGCTCTGTGCGGCCACAAGGTGGACAACGATGCAACGTTGGAACTCCTTTGCAAAACTGCCCTTTCCCATGCCCAGGCAGGTGCCAACATGGTGGCTCCCTCGGACATGATGGACGGCCGTGTGGGAGCCATCCGCCGCACGTTGGATGCGGCAGGGTTCCAGGATGTGCCCATTATGGCCTATTCTGCCAAATACGCTTCCGCCTTTTATGGCCCCTTCCGCTCTGCTGCCGGTTCCGCCCCCTCCTTTGGTGACCGCAAGGGCTATCAGATGGACCCCCACAACCGCAAGGAAGCCATGAAGGAATGTGCGCTGGATGTAGAAGAAGGCGCAGACATCATTATGGTGAAGCCCGCTCTGTCCTATCTGGACATCATCCGGGAGTGCTCCGACGCTTTTGACGTGCCCATGGCGGCCTATTCCGTTTCCGGCGAATATGCCATGATTAAAGCTGCGGCACAAGCCGGGCTGGTGGATGAATACCGGATTATGTGCGAATCTGCCCTGTCCATTTTCCGGGCAGGCGCAAATATGCTCATCACCTACTATGCAAAGGAACTAGCTGAGGCTATTCAAAAAGGAGATATTGGATAATGGACACTTCTTCTGCCCTGTTTGAACGGGCCAAAAAGGTACTTCCCGGCGGCGTAAACAGCCCTGTCCGCGCCTATCGTGCGGTGGGGCTCACTCCCCGCTTTATTGCCAAAGCAGACGGCGCGTATATCTGGGACGTGGACGGCAACCGGTACATTGACTACGTGTGCTCCTGGGGTCCCATGATTCTGGGCCACAATCATCCTCTCATCCGGGAAGCCGTGGAAAAGGCTGTGAAGGACGGCCTTTCCTTTGGTGCTTCCACCCAGCGGGAGGTGGAGATTGCCGAGCTGATGATTCAGATGGTGCCCAACATCGAAATGGTGCGCATGGTAAACTCCGGCACCGAAGCCGTTATGTCCGCCCTGCGGCTGGCAAGAGGCGCTACCGGCCGGGACAAGATTATCAAGTTTGAGGGCTGCTATCACGGCCACAGTGATGCCATGCTGGTAAAGGCCGGTTCTTCCGCTGTGGCAGAAGGCGGCAAGCCCAGCTCTGCCGGTGTGCCAGTGGACACTGCCAAGGATACCCTCACCGCTCAATATAACAATCTAAAAAGCGTCGAAGAACTGTTTGCCCAGTATCCCGGCGAAATCGCCTGCGTCATTGTGGAGCCTGTCGCAGCCAACATGGGCGTGGTGGGGCCGAATCCGGGCTTTTTGGAAGGACTGCGCGCCCTGTGCGACAAGGAAGGCGCTCTGCTGATTTTTGACGAAGTGATTACCGGGTTCCGTCTGGCAAAGGGCGGCGCACAGGAATATTTCGGCGTCAAAGCGGATATTGTGACATTCGGAAAAATTATCGGCGGCGGTATGCCTGTTGGCGCTTATTGCGGCAGCCGCGAACTGATGGAAAACATTGCCCCCTGCGGCCCGGTCTATCAGGCAGGGACCCTTTCCGGCAACCCGGTGGCCATGGCGGCAGGCCTTGCCCAGCTGACTTATTTGAACGACCACCCGGAGGTCTATGCTGACATTTCCGCAAAGGCTGACCGGCTGGCACAGGGGATGCGTCAGACAGCAGCCGAAACCGGCGCAGACGTTAGAATCAATCAGGTGGGCAGCTTGGTGGCTCCCTTCTTCACCCCGAATTCTGTGGAATCCTTTGCGGGCGCAGCCAAAAGCGATTTGAAGAAATATGCGGCTTATTTTGAAAAGATGCTGGCAAGAGGAATCTATCTGGCTCCCGCTCAGTTTGAAGCCATGTTCCTCTCCTATGCCCACACAGACGAAGACTTGGAAAAAACCCTTGCCGCCGCAAAGGAAGTCTTTGCAAAGCTGTATGCAGCCCGCTGACTTAGCGGTATCTTCTATTTCTAAAAGATAAAAAATCCGAATCCTATGCTGTCAGCATAAGATTCGGATTTTTTGTATTCTGCTTTCTTTTTGCCTGTTAGGCTCCTGCCCAGTTTGCTTTTTTATAATAGAAGAAAAATGTCACCGAGCTAAGTCCCCAAGTCAAAGGATACACCCAGTATACAGCCTGGATACTGCCGGTAATGGGAATCATAATGGCAAGAAACGCCACGCGTATTGCACACCAGAATACCATCATGATAATCATGGGAACCATGGCTTTACCGGCTCCGCGCAGCACCGCGGCAATCGAGTGAGAATATGCCAGCAGGCAATAGAACAATGCCGCCGTCCGTGCTTTGTCGATTCCAAATTGAATCACTTCCGGCGTGGAATCAAAGGCCGCGATGAGCTGAGGTGCAAAAATAAACACCAAAAGCCCAATCAGTTCTGCCAGAATCATAGTTGTCAAAACGCCAAAACGGGCGCCTTTTCGGGTGCGCTCATATTGTTTTGCCCCCAAATTTTGCCCTACAAAGGTAGTCAGCGCCATGGTAAAGCTGTTAATAGGCAGAAAACCAAACCCTTCAATTTTGCTGTAGGCTCCATATCCTGCCATAGCCATTTCGCCAAAAGCGTTGATATAGGATTGCACAATCACATTTGCAAAGGCAATAATGGAATTCTGTACACCGGAAGGAAGGCCAATTCGGATAATTTGTATCAGGATTTGCCGGTCAAACTTGATTTTTCGCAGCTCCAAGCGATACTCTTCTTTTGTTCTCACCAACTGAATCAGGCACAACAGTGCGCTTGCCACCTGAGAAATAACTGTGGCCAAAGCAGCGCCGCCGACACCGGTGTGGAAGAACTCGATAAAGACAATATCCAGCACCAAATTGATGACAGAGGATGCAATCAAATAGTATAATGGATGCCGGCTATCTCCAACAGCCTGTAAAATTCCGACAAAAATATTATACATAACAAATCCCAGCGAGCCGGAAAAATAAATTTGCAAATATGCAACGGAATTCTCCATAACACTTTCAGGCGTCCCCATCCAAATCAAAATCTGGGGCGAAAAAATCATGCCGGCCACCATCATCACCACGCCAGCCACCAATCCAAAAGCCACTGTAGTGTGAACGGTACGATGTAAATTTTCTCTATCCCGGGCGCCAAAAAATCTGGCAACAATCACTCCGGCTCCAGAAGAAATACCGCTTAAAAAACCAATCAGCATAAAAATCAGGCTGCCCGACGAGCTGACAGCAGCCAAAGCGCTGCTTCCCAAAAAGTTGCCCACAATCAGCGAGTCCACCGTATTATACATTTGCTGGAACAAATTCCCCAGCATCAGCGGAAGTGCAAAAAAAGTCATCTGTTTCCAAATTGAGCCGTCTGTCATAGGCTTTACTGTTTTTACCATAGAACCTCCTCCATCATCATTCCCTGTTTTTCAATACAGAGCAAAAGCAAATTTGACTCATCACAGAAAAACAGCCAAAACCGCTCACAGCAATTTTGGCTGAAAACATATCCTGTAGTTTTTTCGGGATTTTAGAATCACTTTGCCATATATTTTTTGTCAAGGCTATTATATCATGGCAGGCAGGAATTTACAATATCTGTCATTTTCACGGAAAACAACCATCCGGGCTGCTTGATTTTTCATAAGTATACCGATTGACAATTGACACATTCCGCGATATCATACAGCACAGGGTTTAAAAATAAAGATGGATGCTGCCACCGGGTAGCAGAATGCCTTGCTGAGCATTCGTTTACACATCGTTAGGTCTTTGAAGATGTGTATAACGGATGCTTTTTTGATTGTAACGGAGGTTTTGTTTATGAAATTTGAAAATCCCTTTTCCGATTTATCCGGTTTTGAGAAGGCATTGTGGCTTGTCTCATCAGGCGTGATTGCCATCTCCTTTTTCCTGTCTGGCGGGGGAGATATTTCATCCGTAATTGCTTCTTTAATAGGAGTCACTGCTCTGATTTTTGTGGCAAAGGGCATGGTGCTTGGCCAAATTTTAATCGTGATATTTTCGGTTCTCTATGGGATTATTTCCTTTTTCTCCTGTTACTATGGGGAAGTTATCACCTATTTGGGAATGACGGCTCCCATGGCAGTGGTAACGGCCGTCTCCTGGGTACGCCACCCCTATCAGGGAACCAAGCAAGTGCAGGTAAACCGGCTGAACAAAAAGCAGCTGCTGATAATGGCTTCGGCTTCTGTCCTCGTTACGGCTGCATTTTACTTTATTCTTCGGGAACTGCATACCGCCAGCCTGCTCGTCAGCACTATTTCCATCACAACCAGCTTCATTGCTTCTTATCTCACATTTTGCCGAAGCCCTTATTATGCAGTGGGATATGCTGCTAATGATTTGGTTCTGATTGTTTTGTGGACGTTATCAGCACTAGAGAATATTTCCTATCTGCCCATGGTGCTCTGCTTCCTCATGTTCTTTGCCAATGATTTGTATGGCTTTTACAACTGGCAGCGGATGCAGAAAAATCAAAGCGCTGCGCCGTGCCCTATTTGTACCGTGCAGGAGCCCCTGATAAAATAATAAAAAAGCGTCTTTCGGAAACAAAACCGGAAAGACGCTTTTGGCTTTTTTAAGACATTTCGAGCCATACCATATCAAGACAAGTTAAATGTAAATAAAAAAACAAACACGTGTTTATACTATTTGCACATAGGTATTCCCTATGCTATACTGAATTTAGCAGGTTATAAAAGCAGAACTGCAAGACTCCCCATTGTTTTTGTCAGCTGCCAAAAAAGCAATGGATTTGTATGAAAAAATATCAACCTTTATCAAAAGTTTTTGAAATATTTTTATCCTGTCTGCAAAACCTCCTTTCAAAAAATTTGATTTTGCAGCCTATCTTGTGTGTTTGTATTGTGTTTTTTGTTGAGATATGGTACAATCAGGTATTGTATATCTGCCTTTTTCCTACATTATTATTTTGGAGAATAACTCAATTCATCCTGACATCATGTGGGTTGTGGACAAAGGTGATTTTTTGTTATAATTGAATAAATCTGCAAAACCCATATGTATAATAAAACAGTTGACAGAAAACTGTTTAGGAGAGAGAATTTATGTCATTTGAATTATCTTTGCTGGTTTATGTGGACGCTTTAGACAAAATTGATGATTTCCTGGATTCTGTTACCCAACAGAAAAATCCGTCCTCTTCTTTTGAAATTCTGCTTCTGGACGGAAATGGCTATGAGGAACCTCGCAGTTCCACAGAAAGTAGGAACTCCCCCAATCTTTCCATTCGTTGGATTTCGCTGAAAGGTGCTGAAAAGGCTGCCTGTTATAATCAGGGAATGGCTTTGGCCAACGGCAGCTGGCTTGCTTTTACGGAAACCTCTGCCTGCTTTGGAAAAATGGCCTTGGAAAAAGCGCTCGCACATTGCAGGCAAACGGTATCGGTTTATACCATGACGGCCTGCCGCCCGAACGAGCAGGTTACAGAGACCAAAACGAATATCCAAATCATCGCCTTGCGTGCAGTTCTTGTGGACGGCGGCAAAGAAAAAAGATATGGATTGTGCCGCGAGAATACTTCCGGTGCATTTGATGTACGGTATGACACCGCAGCTCTTCCCTGCACCTTGGGGTCTCTGCTCATTGACAGCCAGGTTGCTCAAAAGCTCCATTTTCGGGAGGAGGTACCGCTGGAATTTGAGAGCCTGTATCTGCTGGATTTATTCCGCGAAGTTCCTTTCCTGTACTATGAAGCAAATGCCCGGTATACCTACACGGTTCCCGGAATGGAATGCACGGAAAGCTGTCACAAAGCGTTGGAAAAAGAATGGTATTTGTCCAGTTTGGAGAATGTCTGGCTGCCATTGATTCGGGAGAACCTGGTACAGGGTAAACTGCCCCGGTATTTACAGGTAGCGGTTTTATATCAGTTGTATCAAAAATATAACTGTAATTATTATGAAAGGGACCACCAGATTTTAAACAAGGAGGAAGCCTTTGCCCTGCATCGGCTGGCTTCACAGGTACTGCAATATATTGACGATAAAGTCATTTTCCAGAATCAGCCGTGCAGTTTTCTGCCTCCCCGATATTTTAAGATGTATCTGTATCAATGCAAATATAATCCCGAAAATCAGGCCGGCAGCGATATGTATCCATACCGGCTGGCGGTTTATGAAGAGTATCTGTTTTTTGTTTTGAAAGACAGTACGCCTGATTTTTCCCAATGGGATTTTACCGATTCCTGCAATAATACTTCGGATATGATTCTCCTCGGCAAAACAGAAAACCAGGAGGTCACCATCCGGGTAATAAATTTGGAAGACGGCAATCTGGAAATCGACGCAGACTTTATGTGGGAGTATTTAAAAACCTCCCCCTTCCGTTTTTATTGTGTGGCCGCCTGTAGCGAAGAGGATGCCTGCTCTCAGTCTCAGCAGATATATCAGTGCCCGGAAAGCGGCGTATATCCTTTTATTAAGTATTTTAATGTTACGGTATCTCACCGCTATACCTTCCACGCTTCCATTCCTCTGGAAGAAGTTACCGGAAAACGGCTGTTCTTTGTGTTTGAGGTGGATGGAAAACGGTATTGCTGCAAACTCAAGTTTATTCGGGGATATTCCCGCCTCATTCAGAGCAACTGCTCTTATTGGTGCCCGGACAAATCCCATTACGTGGCCTGTGAGAATGCAAACAGCCTGCATATTGGGAAAATGTCTGCTCCCCGCCATATCAAAATGGAGGCCGCATTCCTTCTGCGCCAGCTGTTAAAAAGTAACTGCGGTATTCCTGCCAGAATTTATTTTATTCTGCTTCGGCTTGCCTATTATTTGACGAAACCCTTTTTCCGTAAGCGCATTTGGATTACATTTGATAAAATTTATAAAGGCGGAGACAACGGAGAATATATCTTCTCCTACTGTGCAGACAAAAAAGACGGTATCCGCCTGTACTATGTGATTGACCCGACCTCCTTTGATTATCCAAGGCTCAAAAAGAAGTATGGAAAACTGATTCTAAAAAAGAACAGTTTCCGCCTGCGCCTGCTCTCCCTGCACAGCGAAGCGGTTTTGGCCACTCATTCCACCGTTCCCAATTACGTGGGATTCCAAGGCTGGCACTTGCCTTTTGTAAGGGATTTGTGGAACCCAAAAATCATCTGCATCCAGCACGGGCTTACCATCCAGCAAATTGCCCAGTATCAGAACCGGATTTTTGATAACACTACCCTTTATGGCTTGGCTTCTATTTATGAGTATAAGAATATCTGCAAGCCCCTCTATGGCTTTACGGACAAGGAGCTGCGGATTACCGGTTTGGCCCGGTTTGACGGCCTGCACAATAATGACCAGCACCAGATTTTGATTACCCCCACCTGGCGGCGAAGCCTTGTCAATCAGGGAATTGCCAACGAGAAAAAGACCCACAATGATTCCTTTAGGGAAAGCGCATATTTTAGGGTGTATAATTCTCTGATTAATGACAAAAAGCTGATAGAGTGCGCCAAAAAGACCGGTTATCGGCTGATTTATCTGCTGCACCCTGCCATGAGCGCACAAAAGGACGATTTTGATAAAAATGACTATGTGGAAATCATGCAGGCTACCGGTGACATGAGCTATGAAAAAATCCTCACCGAAAGCAGCCTGATGGTTACCGACTATTCCGGCGTGCAGTCTGACTTTGCTTATCAGCGGAAACCGCTGGTATACTACCATTCCGCTGAGCTTCCGGCTCAATATGAGAGCGGCGGTTTGATTTATGAGACCATGGGATTTGGCCCCATTTGCCGGAATCATGAGGAAATTGTAGATACACTGTGCCAGTATATGGAAAAAGGCTGTCAGATGGAAGAGCTGTATAAAAGACGTGCAGATGACTTTTTTGCCTATGATGATTTTCATAACTGCCAGCGTATTTATGAAGAAACCCGGAAATATCTGGGATAATGAAAGAGAGGATATGGGAAGCTATGATAAAAGACAACTTTTTCTTTGCCCCCAGCCAACTAAAGGATGCAAAAGGCCGTTCGTACTATTTGGATAACGCCAAGTTTTTTCTCATTTTCTTTGTGGTGCTTGCCCATGCAGTATCACCGCTGAAGCCTCACCATGCTACCATGTATGCCCTGTGGTATCTGCTCAACACCTTCCATATGCCGGCGTTTATCTTCATTTCCGGCTATCTTGCAAAAAGCTTTTTAAAAAAATCACCTGTCCAGCAGGTGCAGCGCCCCTTTACCTATATGATTTTGTATATCTGCGCCCAGGTGTCGGTATCGGTATTTGAAAAGTGGGTGCTGCATCATGAGTTTAGCTACAGTATTTTTGCGGCGCGCTCCTCTTTGTGGTTTTTGGTCTGCCTGATTTTCTGGTATCTGTTCCTGCCATTTTTCGGACGTTTCCGGGCGGGTGCCATTTTGCCTATGGTATTTTTTCTGGGCCTCGTAGTCGGTTATGATGCCAGCATTGGCAATGGCCTGAGCTTTTCCCGCGTTTTGGTACATCTTCCCTTCTTTTTGCTGGGATATTTTATCGATTCCCGTATTTTTGAGTTTTTGAAGAAAAAATGGGTACAAGTGCTTTCTGCCTTTATTTTGGTGGGCACTTTTGTCGGGCTGTTCTTCATCGCACGATATAATGAAAAGCTGCTCCCGTCCAAGCTGATTACCTGCAATTATGCCTATAAAACCTTTATGTCTCCCTATCCCACTGCGCTGTGGTGGTGCTCCCGGTTGATTTTCTATGTGGCTGCCATTGTATTGCTGATGGCATTCTTGTCGCTGGTACCGCGGTGCAAGCTGTGTATTACCCGTTTTGGCTCCCGGACGCTGGCAGTGTATATTCTCCATCGGTTCCTGTATCTGGCCTATCTGGATTATGACTGGGCGAACTATTTCGATTCTGTCGGTGGAATTTTCCTTCTGATACTGGTGGCCTTTGGACTGACGCTTCTCTTCTCTACAAAACCCTTTAATGCTGTTTTCAAATGGCAGCAGTCCATTAAAGTGGACAAGCTCCTGCCTGCTTCCCTGAAAGACAAAAAATCATCTTAACTTTTTGTATGAACAAAGAAAAAATCCCCGCTCCCTTGTAACAGGTGCGGTGTGGTTTTCGAAAAGGGGGTGCCGCTGTGGAAGCATCTGAAAACATTGTGACGAAATCGGAATTTGCCAGCGCAAAAGCCGTTAAGGTGCTTTGGAAATCCATCTATTTGCTCATGGAGGTGCAGGTTTTCCTGCCCGAAACAGAGGATGCGGGCTCCATTGCGTTTTATGCTGTTGACCAGAGCGGGCGTGCTCAGGCACGGTTTGCGTGTGAGGCTGTTTCGGACACTCATTTTCGGCTTCGGCTGAATATTACCAACAACGGATGCTGTGAGTGTCTGGCTGCCGGAGAATATTCTGTGGCAGTATGCCGTGGAAATACCCCTGTAACGGTTGTGGGAGTGGACGACTGCCTGCTGCCGGAAATTGACAGCCTTGGAAGGTCATTTTTATATCAGGAACGCTCCAAAGCGTATACCGTCAGCTTTTTTGTTTCGGAGGAAGAAGAAACCTGCCGTATTCTGCGTTTTTATGTAATGGCGTCAAAACGGACAGATATGAATGTGTTTTCTCCTCCACACCGTCTTTCAAAAAGACTTTTGGGGCTCCGCCGAAAACTGACAGGGCTATATAAGCCTGCTTTCCGACAGCTTTATAAAATCCTCAGCCGCCTGTATCGGAAGCAATCCCATACGGTTTTGTTTATGAGTGAACAGGGTGCTGTGATTGGCGCCAACGAATTGGCCGTGAAGGAAAGAATGAAACAGCGGGGTCTTGACTGCTCCTTTACCCTTTTAACTTCTGCCCGTCCCGCCGCCTTTCAGCGGCAGTCGGTAGCCTCATGGATTTCGCTGATTTCCAAAATTGCCCGGAGTGGATATATTTTTATGGGAGACCATGCGCCGGTTTTCGACTGGCTCAAGCTCTCCCCCAAAACCCAGCTCATCCAGCTGTGGCATGCAGGCGCCGGTTTTAAGGCTGCCGGCTATAGCCGGTGGGGGCATTTGGGATGCCCTGCCCCGCAGGGATGCCACCGGCAATATACTTTTGGCGTTGCCGGCTCCCGAAAAATTGCCCCCTTCTTTTCGGAAGCATGGGGGATTCTCGATTCGCAAGTGCTGCCTGCCGGGATGCCCCGGATGGATGCCTATTTGGATGAAGAGCACCGGCGCACAACTACAAAAAAACTCTATGAGCAATTTCCTGTCTGCCGGGAAAAACAGGTCATTCTCTTTGCCCCTACTTATCGTGGAAAAGGCCGTGGGGATGCCGCATATCCCTATGAGCTGATTGATTTTGAAAAGCTATATCAGCTGTGCGGAGAGGATACTGTTGTCCTGTTCAAAATGCATCCATGGGTGCGGCAGCCCGTACCGATTCCTGAAAGCTGCCGAGACCGTTTTCTCGATGTAGGAAGCTATCCTGATATCAATGATTTGTTTTATATCAGTGATTTGCTGATTACGGACTATTCTTCCAATATCTATGAATTCTCCCTGATGCGAAAGCCCATGCTGTTTTTCGCTTTTGACGAAATTTCCTATTCCTTCTCCCGGGGTTTTCATCGGGATTATGAGGCCTCCGTCCCCGGAAAGCTCTGTCGTAATTTTGAAGAGCTGCTGGAAGCGATTCGGCAGAAGGATTTTCACTTTGAAAAAGTGGAAGCCTATATTGAGCATCATTTTGATTATATTGATTCCCATGCATCTGACCGGGTAATTGACTGGATTTTATTAGGCCAGATGCCGGATGACTTACAAAAGGCCTTGGAGCAGCAAAAATTAGCTGCACAGGAAATGAAACAGCTGATTTTTTCCCCACCGGGGAAATGATTCTTTTTTACACTGCCCCCGCTGAATGGCGGACAGGCTATTTCCAATTTCATTTTGAAAAGAGGTATTGCTATGAACATTGCGATTGTTTTTGCAGGCGGCAGCGGCGTCCGTATGGGAGCCGGTATTCCCAAGCAGTTTTTGGAAATCAACGGAAAGCCTATTCTGGTTCACACCTTGCAGCTTTTCCAGAACCACGATATGATTGACAAAATCTATCTGGCTGTGCTGGAAAAGTATATCCCTTATGTGGATGAGCTGTGCAAGGACTATCGGCTCAGCAAAGTGTGCGGGATTGTTGCCGGCGGCGAAACCGGACAAGATTCCATTTACAACGCTCTGAAAAAGGCGGAATCGGAAAACCCGGAGGATTCCATTGTGCTGATTCACGATGGTGTGCGTCCCTTCATCACCTATGAAGTGATTGCCGAGAATATTGAAAGCGTTAAGGCCCATGGCAACGCAATTACCTGTACTTCCTGCTATGAAACCATCCTGCTGAGCAAAACTGGTGAGACGGTGGAGCAGGTGCCTTTCCGTAAAGAAACCTATGCCGCACAGGCACCCCAAAGCTTCTATTTGAAAGATATTATTGCTGCCCATGACGAAATTCGTTCCCGGCCGGAAAGATATGAAAACCTGGTGGACTCTTGTACTCTGATTCGTGTTCTGGGAAAAACTGCCCATATGGTTCCCGGCAACCGCGGCAATATCAAAGTCACCACCCCTGAGGATGTGTATATTTTCCGTGCTCTGCTCACCTATAAGGAGAACGAGCAGGCCTTCGGTCTGGGCCTGACCAACCATCTGGAAAGCAAGCTCAGCCGCTACAGCAAGGGGTAAGGAGGCATTTTATGCGTATTGAGTGTGAAGAAAATTCGGTTTTACAGCGCGATTTGGAAGAGATTGCCAACGGCTCTGTCCCCTTTGAGGAGCTTTCCGGGAAAACGGTCCTCATTACCGGGGCTACCGGCTTGATTGGCTCCCAGATTGTCCGAGCACTGGCTTGCCGAAACCGTTTGTATGGCGAAAATATTCATATCATTGCTTTGGTGCGCAACCGCGAAAAAGCAGAAAAGATGTTTGCACCGCTGCTGGAAAGAGGAGACCTGACACTGCTGGTGGGGGACATTTCAAAACCCCTTACAGTGGACGTGCCGGTAGATTATATCCTTCATGGCGCCAGTGCCACCAGCTCCCAATATTTCGTATCCCATCCGGTAGAAACCATTTATACGGCCATTGACGGAACCAGGAATCTGCTGGAATTGGCAGTGGAAAAAAAGGTGCAGGGGTTTGTCTATTTGTCCTCTCTGGAAGTATATGGTACGCCTGCCGCCGATGCCGGGTTGATTGCTGAAACCTATAGCGGATATCTGGACTGTATGCAGGTGAGAAGCAGCTATTCCGAGGGAAAACGGATGGTAGAATGCCTGTGCGCTTCCTATGCGTCCGAATATGGCGTACCAGTCAAAGTAGCCCGCCTTTCCCAAACCTTTGGCCCTGGGGTGGAATACAACGATGGACGGGTGTTCGCAGAATTTGCCCGTTGTGCCATTGAAAAGCGGGATATCGTCCTGCATACGGCCGGAAACACGGTGCGCAGCTATTGCTATACCAAGGATGCAGTAAATGCGCTGCTCTATATCCTGCTGCGGGGCGAATGCGGCCAGGCCTATAACGTGACCAATATGGACACGGCTGTTTCCATTCGTGAAATGGCGCAGATGGTGTGCGATTTGTTCCCCGAGTCCGGGATTCAGCTGCAATTTGATATGCCGAAGGATTTGGCTTCCTTTGGCTATAACCCGGAAATGGTCATTCGGCTTGACAGCTCTAAGCTTCAGGCTTTGGGCTGGAAAGCGGAAACCGGTTTGGAAGAAATGTTCCGCCGGCTGGTGGAAAGTATGGCTCATACAAAGGGATAATCCTTTTTTACGCCAAATTATTCGCATAGGGAGTTTATGTATGAAGTTTAAAGAAAAATTATTGAAGAGTCTTGTGGAGCGCAGGCTCCTTCGGGATATTTTTTGGGAAATCGGTCATTTCTTTACCAAAATCCGTGTGGGCGTGGATACCCTGCTTTCTATTCCGGCCCGCCGCTTTCTGGCTTCTCATATCAAGGTACAGAAAAATAAGGTCGTGTTTATGACCTTTAATAATGATTATGCATGTAATCCCAAGTACATCTGTGAGGAGATTCTGCGTCAGGAACTTCCACTGGATTTGGTATGGGTTTCTACGGAAAAAAAGATGAAAAACCCTGTTCAATATCCCGAAAATGTACGCCTGGTCAGCCGGAACTCTTACACCTTCTTTAAAGAACTTACTTCCGCCAAAGTTTGGGTAGATAACGCCTTGTGCTTCCCGTGGAACCCCATTCCCAAAAAGTCTGAGCAGTTTTATCTGCAAACGTGGCACGGCTCCATGGGGCTGAAACGTATTGGAAAAGAAGACGTGAATAACAAACGTTGGCTGCGGGTTGCCAAAAAAGCCAACCGCTGGACAAATCTGTGCATTTCCAACAGTCAGTTTGAAACGGATGTTTTTCGCGAGACCCATTGGCCGGATGTCCCGGTACAGGAGTTAGGCCATGCCCGCAATGATATCCTTTTTGTCCAAGGTGAGGAACGCCAGCGCATCAAACAAAAGGTACTTGACTTTTATCAGGTACCTGAAGGCAAAAGAATTGCCATGTATGCCCCCACCTTCCGGGATGAAGCCGGCATGATTTATTATAATATGGACTATACCCGGCTGCTGGACACATTGGAAGAGCGTTTTGGCGGTGAATGGGTGCTGTTTAACCGTTTCCACTTTAAGACCAAAGGCGGTGCCATCAATTTTAAGGACGAACGCATCGTGAAGGCTACCAACTATCCTGATATGCAGGAATTGATGGTGGCGGTAGACTTAGGCATTACCGATTACTCCAGTTGGATTTGCGACTTTGTGCTGACAGGCAAACCAGGCTTTATCTATGCGGCTGATTTGCACAATTACAATGAAGAACGCGGCTTCTATTATCCGCTTACCTCTACTCCATTTCCGATTGCCCAGAACAACGAAGAGATGGAAGCGAATATCCGCAGCTTCGATGAAAAAGCATATGAAGCTGGCTGTCGAGACTTTCTCAAGGCACGCGGCTCAGTGGAAGACGGCCATGCCGCTGAGAGAATCGTACAGATTATTCGGGAGCAGACAGGCGTATAATGGAAATATACAGCCTGTCCAGAATGTGTTTTAGGAGTCGTTGTAAGTTATGAAACAGGAATTGACAAAGGTTCGGGATTTTTGGTTTGATAATGCCAAGGCGTTTTTGATTATTCTCGTTGTGGTAGGACACATGGCAACCGGAGAATACTCCCCGGAATCAGAAACCCTTAAAAATATTGGTAAGTTTATCTACTGGTTTCATATGCCTGTATTTATGATAATTTCCGGCCGCTTTTCCCGGGGGCGCGTGGAGCGGGGAGAATATGCAAAAGCGATTTCTTCCCTTCTGATTCCCTATTTGATTTTGCATGTATGTATGCTCCTGCTGTATTCTGCAGGAGGTGTTGATATTCCCGACTCCACTTTTTTAAAACCACGATTTGGCTTATGGTATTTTTTAGCCCTTTTTATTTTTGTAGCGGCTACTATTTCCCTTAAAAAATACCGTCTTCTTTTTCCTGTTTCTGTTGTTGTTGCTTTGGGAGTCAGCTTTTTGCCAGAGCCTTTGTTTGGGGTTTTTCAGCGAGTGTGTACTTTTTATCCATTCTTTTTGTTTGGATATTTCACCTCTTCCTCTTCCTTTCATTTTTGTCGAAAGCCTTTGTTCCGGCTGACAAGTTTCCTCTTTTTGGCCATGCTGCTGATTCTAACGATGTTATATGGTTCTGAAATATCATTAGACCTTTTATACTTAGACGATACTTTACCGCAAATTGATATAAACTATCCCATATTACAGTTGCTATTGCGCTATGTAATCGGTTTTCTGTCCTTTTTTGCCGTAATGGGGATTATCCCTGCCAAGAAAACCTTCTTTTCCTACATTGGTACCCATTCGGTCTATGTGTACGCGCTGCATCTGTTTATATTACAGGGAATTGAAGAATTTGTACCTAATTTGACACTGCCCAATATGTGGTGGAAAGCCGCATATTTGTGCTGTGGGATAGTTTTGCCATTTCTTTTGGCCAGCACACCGGTACGGCGTGTTTTTCGTTTCGTTTTAGAGCCCAGCAGCCATATACAGGAAATTTTGGAAAATATTCTTTCCCCTGGTAAGCATGCAAAATCTCCATAAACTTTATCAAAACCTCCCGAACAAATCCGGGGGCATAAGAAAATAATATTGCTTTCTGCAGAAACGGCATGGCTTCGGTCATGCCGTTTCCTGTTTCATCCAGTTTCTATTCTGAACAGAGTTGAGCGAGCACTTTCTTGACTGGCATAAAAACGACCTCCTTTTCTGAAAATGGAGATAAAAAAGGCCGCTGATTTCTCACACAGCAGCGGTGTGAATCAACGGTCAGCTTTTTGGTATTTAGTTGTTGCTGACGAGCGAGACAAACTGGACTCGTCAAAATCACTTTTTATATTTTTTCTTAATTACCAACGAATAAACTGCCATAAAAACAATAGTTTCCACTACAACTCCTGCAACCGAGAGAATTATCCATTTGTGGGCTCCTGTAAGCAAAGGAAGTCCAATCAAAATAAATACTATGCTATGCACAATATAAAGCTTTGACATGGCATGATTGTATTTTTTTATATCCGTTACCTCAAACATTTTCTTATTTCCCCAGAAGCCAATTGCCTTTTTTGAAAACCATATATATATAGCCAAGCACACATATATAACGTCCCAAATACAAAATATGGTAAAAAAGAATATATTCTCTTTCATTCAGATACCTCATCAATTCCAAATTGTCATCTGCTCTGTTATAATAAATTTTACCACAAGAGTGTGAATAAATCCACCACTGAACACCGAACCGCCCGAACAGTTTTTCTGCCCAGGCGGTCTCTCTTAAACATATCGCTGCCCAGCGGGTGGTTTTCTTTCTATAAAAAAACAGGCGCTGCATCAAGCAGCGCCTGCCAATTTGTTTGGCTATCAATCGGTATTAGTACATACCGCCCATGCCGCCGTCAGCGGGCATTGCGGGAGCGGGAGCGGGCTCCTTCTTGTCGGCAACCAGGCTTTCGGTGGTCAGCACCATAGCAGCCACGGAAGCTGCATTCTGCAGAGCGGAACGGGTCACCTTCGTCGGGTCAACTACGCCGAAGCCAATCATATCGCCGTATTCCTCGGTAGCAGCGTTGAAGCCATAGCCAATCTTATCGGAAGCCTTGATGTTGGCTACAATCACAGAGCCTTCCAGGCCAGCGTTAGCAGCAATCTGGCGCACGGGCTCCTCCAGAGCCTTCAGCACAATCTGCACACCGGTGCGCTCGTCGCCGGAAACTTCGTCCAGCAGCTTGGCAACATCATTCATGGTGTTGATGAGAGCCACGCCGCCGCCGGCTACGATGCCTTCTTCCACAGCAGCCTTGGTAGCAGCCAGAGCATCTTCAATGCGGAGCTTCTGCTCTTTCATCTCGACCTCGGTAGCAGCGCCAACCTTGATAACAGCAACGCCGCCAGCCAGCTTTGCCAAACGCTCCTGGAGCTTCTCACGGTCAAAGTCGGAAGTGGTGGTCTCAATCTGGCCGCGAATCTGGTTCACACGAGCCTTGATAGCGTCAGCATCGCCCATGCCGCCAACGATAATGGTGTTCTCCTTGTCAACCTTCACCTGACGGGCACGGCCCAGCTGATAGATATCGGCATCCTTCAGCTCCAGGCCCAAATCGGAGGTAATCACCTGGCCGCCGGTCAGAACAGCGATATCCTGCAGCATTTCCTTGCGGCGGTCGCCAAAGCCGGGAGCCTTGACAGCAACGCAGTTAAAGGTGCCGCGCAGCTTGTTGAGAATCAGGGTGGTCAGAGCCTCACCCTCTACGTCCTCAGCAATGATAACCAGCTTCTTGCCGGACTGGACAATCTTCTCCAGCAGGGGCAGGATTTCCTGAATGTTGGAAATCTTCTTATCGGTAATCAGGATGTAAGCGTCGTCCATAACAGCTTCCATCTTGTCGGTATCGGTAGCCATATAAGGGGTAATGTAGCCGCGGTCGAACATCATGCCTTCCACAACCTCGGAATAGGTATCGGCAGTCTTAGACTCTTCCACGGTAATCACGCCGTCAGCAGTAACCTTTTCCATAGCCTCAGCAATCAGGTTGCCGATGAACTCGCTGGCAGAAGAAACAGTAGCAACACGGGCAATGTCAGCAGAGCCGTCCACAGCCTTGGAGTGGCTGCGCAGGGATTCCACAGCAGCGTTAACAGCCTTCTGGATGCCGCTCTTCACAACCATGGGGTTAGCGCCGGAGGTCACGTTCTTCATGCCTTCCTGAATGAGAGCCTGTGCCAGCAGGGTTGCGGTGGTGGTGCCGTCGCCAGCAACATCGTTGGTTTTGGTAGCGACTTCCTTCACCAGCTGTGCGCCCATATTCTCAAAGGGGTCGTCCAGCTCCACTTCCTTCGCGATGGTCACGCCGTCGT
>DYBQ01000028.1 GCA_019418545.1 Clostridiales bacterium
TATTTCTTATCTGGAAAGATAAAATCATTTAAGCAGCAAAATATCAGTTCGCTTTTTTGGCTGGCTGTTTTGAAATTTGCTTTTATGATTTTGATAGGCAGATGTGGGAATGATGCCCCAAGTTTTTAAAAATTCGGCTGAAAGCATTCGATATCTCAGACAGATAGAAATTTATTATTTTAAAGTAAAGGAGTTTTGATAATGCCCCTTCCTACCTTTGTTTTTCTCATCATTCTGGTTGTTTTGATAATGGCTGCCGCTATATGGCTATATTGTATTAAACCAGGAAACTCTTTTGATGAGGCCAGGAAAAAAGCATTCAAACAATATGATTACGCACATCGCGGTTTTTACACCAAAGACCAAAATATCCCGGAAAATTCTCTGCCAGCTTTTCAAAGGGCTGTTTCCAAAGGTTTTGGTGTGGAATTGGATTTACAGTTGACTGCCGATGGACAGGTGGTGGTATTCCATGACGATACACTCAAGCGCATGTGCGGCATAGATGCAGCGATAAGTTCCCTTACCTGGAAGGAGCTGCAGCAGTATTCTTTGGTGCAAAGCGGCGAAAAAATCCCGTTATTTTCTCAAGTTCTCAAGGTGATGAATGGAAAGACCCCCATGATTATTGAATTAAAGCCCTATGAGAATACAGAAGAACTGTGCAGGAAAACCTGCGAATTGCTTCTTGGGTATCGGGGACTATGGTGTGTGGAATCTTTTTCACCCAATGTTGTCAAATGGTTCCGAAAAAACCAGCCGGATGTAGTCCGGGGCCAATTAATGGCCAAATTTACGCGGAAAGATGAGCATTTTAATATTTTTACCGCCTTTCTGTCCCGAAATCTGTTTGTTAACATCATGGGACGGCCGGACTTTATTGCTTATGATGTAAACGCCCGAAAAAATTGGAGCCTGCGAACTGCTTGCAGTCTGTTCCATGCCCAGGAAGTTTGCTGGACGATTCGGAATCCACAACAGTTGTGGTCGATAAAAACCGAAGGCGCTATGGGAATTTTTGAATATTTTGACCCTACGCAAGTGGGCACAAATCGGAAATAACAATTCACATGCAAGAAAGCATCCGCCAAGTAGAATTGGCGGATGCTTTTTTGCAGGAAAATGTAAAACTGTGAAAAAATCCAGATTCACTCTTTGCAAGATACACAAGGTGCATTATAATAGAAAAGATATCCTTATACAGAGGGATAGGCAGCTTCTAAAAAGTTGTGTCAATGAGAAGGAATATCTAGCAAAAACAGGAGTGATGAAAATGGAAAAAAGAAGCGATTTAAAAATGGGGACGGCGCCAATGCTGCCGTTAATTATTTCGATGGCTCTCCCAGCGATGTTTTCTATGCTGGTGCAGGCACTATACAATGTGGTGGACAGCTATTTTGTGTCCAAAATCAGTGAAGATGCACTGACGGCTGTGTCCTTGGCATACCCTATTCAAATGCTGTTAATTGCTTTTGGTATGGGAACAGCCGTGGGAATTAACTCGTTGATTTCCCGCCGGCTTGGCGAGGGAAATCAGGAGGCTGCCGATAGTGCTGCCAGCCATGGAATATGGCTGGGCGTGTTTAACTGGATAATTTTTGCCCTGTTTGGCCTGTTTTTTACCCGTAGTTTTTTTGAAGCGTACACTTCTGCCGAAAATATTATTTCTATGGGCAGTGATTATCTGGGAATTGTGTGTGTTTATTCTTTTGGCCTCTTTATCGAAGCCAACATTGAAAAAACTTTGCAGGCTACCGGCAATATGATTTGGCCAATGATTTTTCAGCTGACAGGAGCGGTTACCAATATCATTTTGGACCCGATTTTTATTTTCAACTTGAATATGGGGGTAGCCGGTGCTGCCATTGCAACGGTAATTGGACAAATAGCCGCATTGGGGCTTGCTACCATTGTGCTGCTGACTCGGGAACATGCAGTTAAAATTCATTTGCGCAGTTTTCGGTTTGACTGGCAGACCATCAAACAAATTTATATTGTTGGCATTCCTGCCATTATTATGCAGGCAATCAGTTCGGTTATGACGCTGGCCATGAACGCTATTTTGGTAAGCTTTTCCAAAACCGCTGTGGCGGTATTTGGCATTTATTTCAAACTCCAATCCTTTGTATTCATGCCTGTCTTTGGCTTGACCCAGGGACTCATGCCCATTATGGGATATAATTTTGGAGCTCGGAATCGCCGCAGATTGATTTCCAGTTTGAGGATTGGATGTGCGATTGGTTTGTTGATTATGGCAGTGGGAACTGTCGTGTTTTGGGCCATCCCAGACCAGCTGCTGATGATTTTTGACGCCTCTTCTGAGATGCTTCGGATAGGCCGCCCGGCGTTGCAGTATATCAGCCTGTGCTTCCTTCCAGCTGCGCTGGGAATTTTGTCTTCCACTCTTTTCCAGGCAATGGGGCGTGGATTTTATAGTTTAATTGTTTCGGTTATGCGCCAATTGGTGGTGTTGGTTCCCTCCGCTTGGTTATTGTCTCAAATTAGCTTGACAGCAGTTTGGTTTGCCTTCCCGATTGCTGAAATAGTTTCTCTGATAACCAGTGTCCTGTTGTTCCTGAATCTATATCGTAAAGTTATCCGTTATCTGGATAAGCCTGCTGCCGAGGCTGCATAATGGACAAGTATGGTGTTCTTAAACAGGTATTTGGCTATGATTCCTTCCGCCCTGGCCAGGAAGAGCTGGTAGACAGTTTACTTTCGGGACGGGATGCCATGGGGATTATGCCTACTGGGGCGGGAAAATCCATTTGTTTTCAAGTTCCGGGAATTTTGCTGCCGGGGATTACGCTGGTGGTTTCACCGCTGATTTCTCTTATGAGGGACCAGGTAAATGCATTGGTACAGGCCGGAGTACGGGGCGCTTTCCTCAACAGTTCCCTAACACCAGGACAGTATCGTAAGGCTTTGTATAATGCCCGGCAGGGAGTTTATAAAATTATTTATGTGGCTCCCGAAAGGCTTCTCACCCGGGAATTTCTTGATTTTGCCCAGTCGGTACCGGTTTCCATGGTCTGTATAGATGAGGCGCACTGTGTGTCTCAATGGGGGCAGGATTTTCGTCCGGGATATTTAAAAATTTCGCAGTTTTTGGAAAGCCTTCCCAAACGCCCGGTAGTGGCAGCCTTTACAGCAACGGCTACCCGCCAGGTACGGGAGGATATTCTAAAACTGGTAGGCCTGCAAAATCCCAAGGTGGTGATTACCGGGTTCAATCGGAAAAATCTCTATTTTGGTGTGCGGAAGCCCCGGGATAAGTTCCGGGAATTGCTGCATATTCTTAGGGAAGAAGGGGACAAAAGCGGAATTGTCTATTGCTCCACGCGAAAATTGGTAGAAGAGGTTTGTGATAAGCTAAAAGAAGCAGGATATCCGGCTGCCCGGTATCATGCGGGGCTTTCTGACGAAGAACGGGAGCAGAGCCAGGAAGATTTCCTGTATGACAGAAAAACGGTAATGGTAGCGACCAATGCTTTTGGAATGGGAATTGACAAATCCAATGTTTCCTATGTTATCCACTACAATATGCCCAAGGATTTGGAAAGCTATTATCAGGAAGCGGGGCGAGCCGGAAGAGATGGCTCTCCGGCAAAATGTATTTTGCTGTATAGCGGCTCTGATGTCCGACTCAACCGGTTTATGATTGAAAAAGAAAAGGATAACGAAGAGCTGGATGAAGAAACTGCCAAGCAGGTTCGGGAAAAGGAGCTGGAACGCCTCAAGCTCATGACGTTTTATGCGACCAGCCGCCGATGCCTGCGGCAATATCAGCTTCGATATTTTGGGGAGACAGGAATACCGGATTATTGCGGTAATTGCTCCATTTGTCTGCACGAAGAAAGGGAAACGGTTTGGGAGCCTTCTTTGAAAACACCGGTTTCCCGTCGGCCTGCGGCGAAACGTCCTGCAGCAGATGACCTTGAGCTGGATGAGGCTTTGTTTCAACGGCTGCGGCAGCTTCGTCTCACATTGGCCAGAAGCGCCGGGATTCCACCATATGCAGTCTTTACCGATGCGACCCTTCGTGATATGTGTATCTATAAGCCCCAAACAGAGAAGGAACTGCTCTCTATTCCAGGAATCGGAGAAAGAAAGCTCCAGCGATATGGGGCGCTGTTTTTGAGGGAAATAAAAGGGAAAAAAGGGTAACAGCTTTGTAAAGAATATTGAAAAAGATTACAGATGTTTTCAATCTGATTACAGTATTGTAAGAACCATTGCTTTTTGCTTTTGGCCATGCTACACTATGTCCATCCTTTTTTCAGAGAGGATTTGAAAAAATAAACTGTTTCAATACAGAAAGGAGCATAGTTATGCCGGATATGGTTCATACACTGCTGATTTCGTTAAAACCTTTTATGATTTTTATGGCAATTGCTGCTGGCGGAGTAGCTTTGACAATGCTCCGTGATTATTTCCTTCATCATAGAAGAACTCCCAAAGTATCTGCTGAAGTACAAAAGTTGATTCCTATCGATGATTTGTATGACGAATAAGAATGACAAATTGGCCTTTCCTCCTGTTATATATAAAAAATCCCTCTGCCGGTCCATCCAGCAGAGGGATTTTTTTCATTTTTCAGAAAGATTCGTTGGTTGATTAGCAGCAGGGACAGTTTGCAAAATTTTTAAAATGCCTTCGTTCATAGAAAGGTATTCCTGTCGGATATTTTTAAGATAAGCCTGCCCGGCTGGCTCCAAATGATAGTATACCCTGGCGCGCCGTTTACCAACTATTACACGATGGTCAGAAATAATGCCCTTTTTTAACATTCGATACAAACTGGGATACATGGAGCCTTCCGTCATGGTATACAATCCATCACTGCGTTTCGCCAGCTGCTGAGAAAGTTGATATCCGTACATATCTTCCTCTTGAAGAAGTGTAAGGAGGAGCAGTTCAATGGTTCCCCGACGCAAATTTTCATTAATGCTCAAAAAAAATCCCCCTTTTTCAAAAATGGTGTCCACTTTACTCCTATTAAAACACATTTGGTATTTTTTGTAAATACCTGGAGAAAGGGGGATTATAGAACTTTATAGGGGAAGTCCGGCCTTGCGAAAAATCGCCTGTGCATTTTCCATTTCTGTTACAGTGGGCTCAGGAGTATTTGCCAGAGTGAATGGGACTTTTAAAGCTTCCCATTTATAGGCACCCATTTTATGGAAAGGCAGCAGCTCTACTTTTTCAACACAGGAGAAAGCACTGAGAAAGTCAGCCAGTATTTGAAGCTTTTCAGTTTTTAAAGTAAGACCCGGTACGCATACATGACGAATCCACACCGGCTTTTTTATTTCTTCACACCATTTTAAAAGACGAAGAGCGTTTTCATTTCCCATTCCGGTTAACTTTTGGCATTCCTCTGTATCCAGCGCTTTAATGTCCAGGAGAAGCATATCGGCCATCTCCAGTGCTTCCCGGCATTTTTCCATGGGGACTGCACCGCAGGTATCCACAGCCGTGTGGAATCCCTGCTCCTTACAAAGGCGAAGGATGGCTGCGGCAAATTCCGGCTGCATCAGTGGTTCACCACCGGAAAGGGTGATGCCGCCAGACTGGATGAAGTTTCGATAGGGAAGGATTTTTTCCACAACTTCACCTGCCGTTGTGGAAGTTCCGTCGCATTTGTCCCAGGTGTCGGGATTGTGACAATAGGCGCAGCGCAATAGGCACCCCTGCAAAAATACCACATAGCGAATGCCAGGCCCATCCAGCGCGCCGAAAGTTTCCACAGAATGGATGCGGCCGGGAGTCTCTGCTATATTTGACATGACAGGTCATCTCCTTTAAAAAGTGAAAAATGCGCCCCGGCTTTGGGCTGGGGCGCACAGATTTTCAACAAAATTAGAAATGGTCGTGGAAAGTACGGCTGATAACATCCAGCTGCTGCTCACGGGTCAGCTTGATAAAGTTAACAGCATAGCCGGAAACGCGGATGGTCAGCTGAGGATACTTCTCGGGGTGGTCCATAGCATCCAGCAATACATCACGGTTCATAACATTCACGTTAATGTGGTGGCCGCCTTCCATAAAGTAGCTGTTCAGCAGCTGTGCCAGATTTTCTTCCCGAACCTCTTCTTCACGGCCCAAAGCGCCGGGCACAATGGAGAAGGTGTAGGAAATACCGTCTTCGCTGTAATCATAGGGCAGCTTGGCAACACTCATCATGGAAGCGACACAGCCGCTGCTGTCACGGCCGTGCATGGGGTTAGCACCAGGAGCAAAGGGCTCGCCGCGCTTACGGCCGTCGGGAGTGGAGCCGGTGTGCTTGCCATATACCACATTGGAGGTAATGGTGAGGATGGACATGGTGGGCCGGCTGCCGCGATAGGTACGGCACTTTTCCAGCTTGCCCATAAATTTTTTCACAATCATCACAGCAATATCGTCCACACGGGAATCGTTGTTGCCAAATTTGGGGAAGTCGCCCTCAATCTCATATTCTGTTACCAGACCGCTCTCATCGCGAACCGGGTGTACTTTTGCATATTTAATAGCAGACAGGCTGTCGGCTACGACAGACAAACCGGCAATACCACAGGCCATGGTGCGCACAACCTGCTGGTCGTGCAGGGCCATCTGAATTTTTTCATAGCAGTATTTGTCGTGCATATAGTGGATGATGTTCAGAGCGTTGATATACAGGCTTGCCAGCCAGTCCATCATAACGTCAAACTTCTTCATCACATCATCATAGTCCAGAGTGTTGCCGCGTACAGCCAGCAGCTCAGGTCCTACCTGTTCGCCGCTGATTTCATCGCGGCCGCCGTTAATGGCATAGAGCAAGCACTTTGCCAAGTTGGCGCGGGCGCCGAAGAACTGCATCTGCTTTCCTACCCGCATAGCAGAAACGCAGCAGGCAATGGCATAGTCGTCACCGAACTTCTTGCGCATCAAATCATCGCTCTCATACTGAATGGAGGATGTTTCGATGGACATTTTTGAGCAGAATTCCTGGAAGTTCTTGGGCAGGCGGGGGCTCCACAGAATGGTCATGTTGGGCTCGGGAGCCGGGCCAAGGTTTGTGAGGGTGTGCAGGAAGCGATAGGAGTTCTTGGTCACCATGTGACGGCCATCTGTGCCGATACCGCCAATGGATTCCGTTACCCAAGTGGGGTCGCCGGAGAACAGCTGGTCATACTCAGGGGTACGCAGGAAGCGAACCAAACGCAGCTTCATAATAAACTGGTCCACCATCTCCTGAATTTCTTCTTCGGTGTAGCGGCCATTTTCCAAATCGCGCTGAGCATAAATGTCCAGGAAAGTAGAAGTGCGTCCCAAAGACATAGCAGCGCCGTTCTGCTCTTTTACAGCGGCCAGATAGCCGAAATACAGCCACTGGATTGCTTCTTTGGTGTCCTGTGCGGGCTTGGAGATATCAAAACCATAGCTCTCGCCCAAACGCTGCAGCTTTTTCAGGGCGCGAATCTGCTCGGCCACATCTTCACGGCGGCGGATGGCATGGGTATCCATTACATCATAGGTCAGGCCGTCCAAATCAGCCTGCTTGGATTTAATCAGAAAATCGGTTCCGTACAATGCCACCCGGCGATAGTCGCCAATAATACGGCCACGGCCATAGGCATCCGGCAGACCTGTGATAATGTGGCTGTGACGGGCTTTCTTAATGTCAGGGGTGTAAACATCAAACACGCCGTCATTGTGGGTTTTGCGATATTTGAAAATCTCTTCCACCTTGGAATCCATTTTACGGCCATAGGCTTCCAGAGACTTTCTCACCATACGAATACCGCCAAAGGGCATAATGGCACGCTTTAGAGGAGCATCGGTCTGCAAACCAACAATAACCTCTTTGTCTTTATCAATATAGCCGGGGGCATAAGCATCGATGTCGCTGATGGTAGAAGCATCCACATCCAAAACGCCGCCTGCCTTGCGCTCCTTTTCCAGAAGCACTTTTACTTCCTCCCACAGTTCACGGGTGCGCTGGGTGGGAGGAGTCAGAAAGCTTTCGTCTCCATCATAGGGGGTGTAGTTGCGCTGGATAAAATCCTGTACGTCAACAGTGTGGCTCCAATGTCCAGGGATAAAATCTTTCATAACTCTCGATTCCTTTCTCCCGCTCAAAACGGGTCAACAAGCGCCTGATGGCGCAAAAAACCAGGGCTGCCCGGATGAATAATAACCGGCGGCCCGCTGTCGGATGGGCATTAGCCCGCCCGTAAGGGGAAAGCAGACAATAAAACAATCAGTAGCCGAAAACTCCCAGCATGGATTCATCATTTTCAATCCAATCGGAAACGAGAATCACTTTGTAATTCTGCTCGTCCAGCCGTACCACGACCCGGCTGATGCCTGCGTTGATAATGAGACGTTTGCACATGGAGCAGGAGGAGGGATTTTCCACATAATCACCGGAGCGTGCATCCTTCCCTACCAAATACAGTGTTCCGCCAATCATTTCTTTACGGGAAGCACTGATAATGGCGTTGGCTTCTGCATGGACGGAACGGCACACTTCATACCGCTCGCCGCGGGGAATCTGCAATTTTTCCCGAATACAAATGCCGGTGTCAATGCAGTTTTGGCGTCCCCGGGGAGCGCCGTTATAACCGGAAGAAACAATTTCATCGTTGTTAACGATAATAGCTCCAAAATTCCGACGCAGGCAGGTGCCGCGCTCCAGAACTGTCTGGGCAATATCCAGATAATAATTTTCTTTGTCACGGCGAATTGCCATACTGCATCTTCCCTCTCTGTTAGTTATCGTTTTTTCGGCTAATGCCAGCTGCTTTCTGCGCGTGCTTTCGCGAAGACCCGCGTTTCCGTTCTGACGCGCCGGACATCAAGTCCGCATTGCCCTAAGGGCTGGCGTACAGGGAAAGCTTCAACCTGTCGCCAAACAGAAAAGGCCAATACACAATATCTGCCATTCTCTGTGTCTTGGTTATACTATATACCATTCATTTTGAATTGGCAAGGGATTTTTTCCTGCACAATTTTGGCATCGCCAGGCAGAATCCTTTACTTTTGAGAAAGTGCATGATAAAATAAAGAAAAATTCTTATTTTTAGACATGTTACCCATCACAAACTGTCCATAAAATAGCATAAATGAATAATTAAAATGATAATGTTACGATTGATTTAGAAAAAGATAACGAAATTTTAAAGTGGGAGATACTATGGCGGAGCAAAAAAAAGACAGATTATCCGATATTTCGACAATGAAAGAAATTCTCAGCCGACATGGGTTCACTTTTTCAAAGGCTTTGGGGCAAAATTTCCTCATTAACCCTTCTGTGTGCCCCCGCATGGCAGAGCTGTGCGGTGTTGACGAAGAAAGCGGTGTGCTGGAAATTGGGCCGGGCATTGGTGTGCTGACAAGAGAGCTGGCAAAGCGCAGCAAAAAAACAGTGGCGGTGGAATTGGATACCCGGCTTCTTCCCGTGCTGGCAGAAACGCTTGCTGATTATCCCAATGCCAGCGTGGTACACGGGGATGTGATGAAGCTGGACCTTCATCACATTATAAAGGAAGAGTTTCCAGGAATGAAGGTGGCGGTGTGCGCCAATCTTCCTTATTATATTACATCCCCGGTAATCATGAAAATACTCGAGGAAAAGCTGCCCATCACGGCCTTGACTGTCATGGTACAAAAGGAGGCGGCAGACCGGATTTGTGCAAAGCCCGGTACCCGTGCCTGTGGAGCTGTTAGTGCGGCGGTGCAGTATTATGCAGAGCCGGAAATTTTATTCCAGGTTTCTCGGGGAAGCTTTATGCCCGCCCCAAATGTGGATTCAACGGTAATCCGGCTGAATGTGAGGGAGCAGCCGCCGGTGAAGCTTTTTGATGAAGCGCACTTTTTCCGGCTGATAAAAGCGGCTTTTGGGCAGCGGCGGAAAACGGCCCTGAATGCAGTGTCGGCGGGGCTGGGGCTGCCCAAGGCGCAGGTGGCGCTGGCTATGGAGAGGGCAGGAATTGCACCTAACGCCAGAGCAGAGCAGATGACGCTGGAAATGTTGGCGGATTTTTCCAATGAATTGCTGAATGGCTGACGAGAAGAGGGAGCGAGTATGGGAAAAATCAGGAAACTGTCCGAAAAAGAATTTGAAAAATATATGATTTGTGAAGGGGAAAAGCTGGACGAAGAGCGTTGGATTGAGGAACTGGAGCAGGGAAAACGGATGGTGTTGGTATATGAGGAAAACGATGAGATTTTAGGGCAGGTTTCACTGATACTGGAAGACATGCCCCAAGACTCCAAAGGAAAGCATGCACGGGTTTCCAAATTGATTGTCCGGGAAGAGTATCGCAGCCGGGGAATCGGAGGCGCGTTGCTGGATGTTCTTCTTCGGGAAGGGGAACAATTGGAGCTTACGGATATCGAAGCTTCCCTTTATATTGATAATGAAAATGCAATACGCCTGTATCGCCGAAAGGGGTTTACTCATCAGGTGTTTCGGGGCCAGGACGAATCAGGGGAATATATCCGGCTGCTGGCCTGTTTGGACGAGCCACAGGAAGAAGAAGGTATCTTTACCTTTTATTTTGCAGCCCGGGCGATGTTGATTGCCGCAGCGGTTTTTCTTTTGGCATCTATGGTATTAGGGCCTCTTCGATATACAGACTTGTCTGTTGCTTTTGGAGTAGCATCCGGTTTTCTGTGTGTTGTTGGCATGTGCTTTGGCTTTGCATCCTGGAAAGAAGAGGAGGAGTGATGGGTGAAGACCCTGACAATTGGTATTGTGGCCCATGTGGATGCAGGGAAAACCACCCTGACGGAGCAGCTGCTGTATTGGGGCGGAGCCGTGCGGCAAGCGGGAAGCGTTGATAAAGGAACAGCCCGGACTGATTTTTTATCGGTGGAGCGGGAGAGAGGAATTTCTGTACGCACGTCTACGGCTGTTTTGGAATATCAGGGCGTTCAGATAAATTTGATTGATACGCCTGGCCATGTGGACTTTTCGGCAGAAGTGGAGCGCTCCCTTTCTGTTTTGGATGCAGCGGTTTTGGTTATTTCCGCAGTGGAAGGAATCCAGGCGCAAACAGAAATTTTATATCAGTCTCTGCGTAAGACAGGTGTGGAAGTCATCCTTTTTATCAATAAAATTGACCGTGTTGGCAGCCGTGCGGCAGAAATCGTGGAGGAAATCCGGGAACAGTTTACATCTGATGTGGTGGTTTGCAGCAAAATTTTTGGAGAGGAAACCCGTGACTGTACTGCGCAGCTTCGTTCATTGGAAGAAGACGAGTTTCGTGAAGAAGTATTGGATACGGTCAGTATTTTGGACGAGTCTGTGATGGAGCAGTATTTGGAAAAAGGAGAGGTTCCTACAGAAACGCTGAAGCAGGCTTTGGCCGGGTGTATGGCCAAGGGGCAGCTTTGTCCGGTGCTGTGCGGCAGCAGCCTGATGAATATTGGGGTTCGGGAATTGCTGGAATTTTTGGTCAGCTATGGCTCGGCAGTCAAAAACCGGCACGACGATGTGCTTTCGGGTACGGTTTATCAGATTACCCATGATAAGGCGATGGGCAGAGTGGCCCATGTCAGACTTTTTGGAGGAAGTATTCAAAACCGGGACCTGGTATCCTTTTACACTCCGGGAAGTGATGAAAAACAACAGGGCAAGGTCAGCCAAATCCGCCGGTATTCCGGCAGCCGGGCATCGGATATTGGAAAAGTATCCGGGGGGCAGGTTGCGGCTCTCTGTGGCCTTTCCAATATAAAGGCGGGCGATATTCTGGGAGAGGCAGCAGAATCTTTTCATTGCCATTTAACCGAACCGCTTTTGAAAGTACAGGTGGAGACGGAAACGGAAGGACAGATTCATCAGGTATTGGAGTGCTTCCGGGAATTGGATGCAGAGGACCCAGCTTTGCAGCTGGAATATTATCCAGAAGAGAAAGAAATGGATATCTGTATTACCGGTATGGTGCAGCTGGAAATTTTGGAAGCATTGGCTCGGGAACGTTATGGGCTGTCTGTGCATTTTTCACCGCCAACCGTATTGTATCGGGAAACGCCATCTGCCCCGGGCCGCGGCGTAGAAGCCTATACCATGCCCAAGCCCTGTTGGGCTATTATTGAGCTGGAAATTGAACCGCTGCCAAGAGGGAGCGGGTTTGTCTATGATGCCCATGTGCCCAATGAGCAGATATTATACCGGTATCAGAACCATATCCGGCAGGCTCTTCCAAGAGCCCTCAAACAGGGGCTGTATAACTGGCCTGTTACGGATTTAAAAGTGACCTTGACTGGTGGAAGCCATCATATTTTTCACACCCATCCTCTTGACTTTTTTCTGGCGACTCCCATGGCTCTGATGAACGGATTGATGAATACCGGTACAACACTGTTGGAGCCAATGCAGATTTTGCGGATTACAGCAGGCGAGGAATTTTCCGGGAAAATTATGGGAGATGTGATTGCCATGAGAGGAAGCTTTGACACGCCTGTTATCCGAAAGGGGAATGTTACTTTCGAAGCGCGGGTTCCGGTAAGCGAATCTCTGCAATATTCCATCCGGCTGGCTTCTATGACCAGCGGACGGGGGACGATGAGCGCTCATTTTGATGGATATGAAATATGCCCTCAGGGAAAAGGGAAAACTGCAAAACGTCATGGTGTGAACCCCTTGGACAGAGAAAAATGGATTTTGGTCCAGCGCAGCGCCATGAATGGAGCCGGTGCAGAAATGTAAGCATTAGGGAAAAAACCATGGAGTACTGGACGAAGATTCTTGAATAAAATGCGGAAAACATAGAAAAAACCTTGACGAAAGAGGGAGGGTATGCTACAATAAGTGTACCTCAAAAGGGGTTCTTTTTTTTGCGCCCTTTTCATGTTGAGGGAGGCTGGGCCATCAGGATGGAGGAAACGTCCTGAGCAAGACCTAAATTTTTTCCGTTAAACGGGAGGTGCCGTCATGAGAGTAAAAGTCGTTTTGGCCTGCACAGAGTGTAAGCAGCGCAACTACAACACCAAGAAGAACAAGAAAAACGATCCTGACAGACTGGAAATGAACAAGTACTGCCGGTTCTGCAGGAAGCACACCCTTCACCGTGAAACAAAATAAGGCCGGAGGGACAGAGAATGGCTGAAAAAACTGAGAAGAAGCCGAACATTTTTGTTCGGGCTGGCAGAAGTACCAAAAAATTCTTCCGCGATACCAAAGGCGAGATTAGCAAAATTGTCTGGCCGACCCCGAATACCGTATTTCGGAATATGGGTGTGGTGCTGGTGACAATTATTGTCATTGGAGCATTTATTTTCGGTCTGGATACTGCTTTTATGAAGCTGTTGAGTCTCGTAATGGATATTGCCGGCTAATCCCTTTGTGGTTGGAGCAGGCTGTTGCGGAGGAATGAAGAATGGCAGATGAATCCAGGTGGTACGTTGTCCATACCTATTCCGGGTATGAGAATAAGGTAGCATCCAATCTTGAAAAGACGGTGGAAAACCGTCAGCTTCACGACCTGATTCAGGAAATCCGCGTTCCTACTGAGACCGTGACCGAGGTCAAAGACGGAAAGCAGCGGGAAGTGGAGCGTAAAATCTTCCCCGGCTATGTGCTGGTAAAAATGGTCATGACAGACGAGTCTTGGTATATTGTGCGGAACATCCGCGGATGTACAGGCTTTGTTGGTCCATCTTCTAAACCCATCCCGTTGACAGACGCTGAAGTGGCGCGTTTGGGTGTGGAGCAGAAGGAAGTAGAGCTTTCCTATACCATCGGCGACTCCGTTCAGATTATTGATGGGCCGCTGGAAGGTTTTGTGGGCACTGTGGAAGAACTGGATTCTGAGAAAAACAGCGTTCGGGTTAAGGTGTCCATGTTCGGCCGTGAAACCCCGGTGGATTTGGAACTCAGTCAGGTGGAAGCGGTCGAATAAAGCGGATTATCCGCATGTTAAAATTTGGTAACAGGCCGCATAGCGGCATTTGTTATGAGGGGCATAGCCCCTGTGGGAGGAATACGTTCAATGAGCGTGTCCCGCCATCTACCACGAATTTTGGAGGTGCAAGAAAATGGCTCAAAAGGTTACGGGCTTTATTAAGCTGCAGATACCTGCTGGCAAGGCAACCCCGGCGCCCCCTGTTGGACCGGCTCTCGGCCAGCACGGCGTCAACATTATGGCATTCACAAAGGAATTTAACGAGCGCACAAAGAATGATGTGGGTCTGGTAATTCCTGTTGTGATTACGGTCTATGCAGACCGTTCCTTTACGTTTGTCACCAAGACTCCCCCTGCTGCTGTTCTGATTAAAAAGGCTTGCGGCATCGAGAGCGGTTCGGGCGTACCGAACAAGACAAAGGTTGCAAAAATTACCCGCGAACAGGTCAAGAAGATCGCCGAACAGAAAATGCCCGATCTGAACGCTGCTAACATCGAGACCGCCATGAGCATGGTGGCCGGTACCTGCCGCAGCATGGGCGTTGAAGTCGTCGACTGATGCCCGGGTGGGAGGAACTTTTACAAATCCGATATTTACCACTCAACAGGGAGGACTAACCAATGAAACACGGTAAGAAATATGTCGACGGCCTCAAGCTGATCGACCGCAGTAAATTTTATGATACAGACGAAGCACTGGATTTGTGCATCAAGACCGGTACCGCCAAGTTTGACGAGACTGTTGAAGTGCATGTAAAGCTGGGCGTTGACAGCCGTCACGCTGACCAGCAGGTTCGTGGTGCTATCGTTCTGCCCAACGGCACTGGCAAAACTGTCCGCGTACTGGCTATCTGCAAGGGTGACCAGGCTGACGCTGCTCAGGCAGCCGGCGCTGATTTTATTGGTGCAGAAGAAATGGTTCAGAAGATTCAGGGCGGCTGGATGGACTTTGATGTAGTCATCACCACTCCCAACATGATGGGCGTTGTTGGCCGTCTCGGTAAGGTTTTGGGTCCCCGTGGCTTGATGCCTAACCCCAAGGCTGGCACTGTTACCATGGACGTGGCAAGAGCTGTCCAGGAAGCAAAAGCCGGTAAGATTGAGTATCGTCTGGACAAGACCAATATCATCCACTGCCCCATTGGCAAGGTTTCCTTTGGCCAGGAGAAGCTGATGGAAAACTTCAACACCCTGCTGGGCGCTATCGTGAAAGCGAAGCCCGCAGCTGCCAAGGGCCAGTATATCCGTTCCTGCGTGGTTGCTTCCACCATGGGACCTGGCATCCGCATCAACCCCAACAAGGTTGGCTAAGAATTGCCAAATGAGGAATTGAAAAATTCCTGGCGTTTCCTTGACAACATGATTGATTCATGATATAATTGTAAAGCTGTTTTTCCAAAGACAGCAGGTGCAGTTTGCTTAATGGATTTTATCCTGCCTGCCGAGGGAGCGCTTATCAGAGACGATTTTACTGTAAAGTAAAGTTGGACGCGATGATATGCCCTTTCCGCGGCAACGCGGAGAGGGCTTTTTGCATATGACTGTGAAAACCGGTCGAAGCCTTCCCGAAATGGACAGCATATTTCATACGTGGAGGTGAAACCATTTGCCTAGCGAGAAGATTTTAGAGCAGAAGAAGCAGCAGGTGGCTGAACTCAGCGAGAAGCTGAAGAACGCTGTTACCGGTGTAATTGTGGACTACAAGGGTATCACCGTGGCTGACGACACCAAGCTGCGTAAGAGCCTGCGTGAGGGCGGCAATGAGTATAAGGTTGTGAAGAACACCCTGCTCGGCCGTGCTCTGAAGGAAGCCGGCATTGACGGTCTGGACTCCGTATTGGAGGGCACTACCGCTATTGCTATTTCCGACGAGGACTATGTAGGCGCTGCAAAAATCCTGTGCGAGTATGCCGAAAAGAGCAAGACCTTCGAAGTGAAGGCTGGCTTTGTTGACGGCAAGATGATTGACGCAGAGGGCGTGAAGAATCTGGCTAAGCTTCCTTCCAAGGAAGTTCTGCTGGCTCAGGTTCTGGGTGGCTTGAATGCTCCCATCACTGGCTTTGCTACTGTGCTGAACGGAACCATGAAGGGTCTGGTTGTTGCACTGAATGCAATTGCCGAGAAGAAGGGCGCAGAAGCCTAATTTTTACGAGGTTTTTCGTAAATCCAAGCAGTATCAAGGGACGGGTACTGACTGTAAAACAAGTTCCGCTAAATATGATTTTAAATTATTTTTTGGAGGTATACAACCATGTCCGAGAAAGTTGTTAAGCTGATTGAAGACGTAAAGGCTCTCACCGTTCTGGAGCTGTCCGAGCTGGTAAAGGCTCTGGAAGAGGAATTCGGCGTTTCCGCTGCTGCTCCTGTTGCTGTTGCTGCTGCTCCCGCTGCTGCTGCTGCTCCCGCTGCAGAAGAGAAGACCGAGTTTGACGTTGTGCTGAAGTCCGCTGGCGCTAACAAGATTCAGGTTATCAAGGCTGTTCGCGAAATCACCGGCCTGGGCCTGAAGGAAGCTAAGGCTGTTGTTGACGAGGCTCCCAAGACCGTTAAGGAAGGCGTTTCCAAGGACGATGCTGAGTCCATGAAGGCTAAGCTGACCGAGGCTGGCGCTGAAGTTGAGATTAAGTAATTAATCCTTCTAAAATAAAAAGGCGTACCCGTAAGGGTACGCCTTTTTGATTTTCTAAATCAATTAGAATAAATCCAGCACATAGCAGGGTTTGTTATAAAAAACACGTTCCAAAGGCGCTTGTGGATGATGAATCACAGCGTCTTTTAAATACGGGATTTCCCTATAACTGCGAATGCCGCATATAAGAGAGGTCAAGGTTTGGATGCTGAGTGTAATGTCGGGAGAATCTGTTGTGATTTCTACCTGATTTTCTTTGCCTTCTGCAAAGGAAAGCTTCCATGTCCCATTATTGTGGGGAAGCATATTGTCAGAAACAGCAATGCATAAAGTACCGTTTCCATGGCAGCAGCAAAGCTTGAGAACCTTTTGAACATTGATAATCCTTGCCATGCCATTAAGCTGCATGACAGCTGACATTTTGTTACATTCTGGAAGCAGCAGCTCTGGAGAAATATATTCTGGGGTAATAAATTTTATTGCATCATAATCAGAGGAAAAGGCGGATTTTATAAATAAAAGCATAGCTTCCAATGCTTGCGGAGATTCCGCTAAAAAGTCATTTCGAGAAGCAAACGTAGCGGTACAATCCATTTCCCGTTTGTCGTTTTTCTTGGAAATGAAGAATCCACGGGGTTCCCCAGACTCGTCAAACCAGACATAGACATAACGCTGCTGGCTTAACAGCTCTTCCAAGTGAATTTTTGGGTTATATTCTTTTCGAACAATGGAGAGATTGTAATCCTGAAAGCAACGATTATAAATTTGCACCAAAGGCTCCAGGGAATCTCCTGGAAGAAGTTGACGAATGGTCCCAGGGGCTGGTTTGGAAGCAATTGCATCCATTTGGATTGTCCAAGTAAAGGAACGGGGACCATCTTCAAAACCAAATTTTCGATAGTAGGCTCGGCTGAATGGGTAGAGGAAAGAAAAGGCGTATCCACTGTCATACATATCTTGCAGAGCAGCAGAAATACAACTGCGAATGCAGCCGCTGCGCCGATATTGGGGAAGAGTGGCAACACCGCCTATTCCGCCCATCAGTACCAAATGGCCATCAAAACGTGCAGTATATGTATTAACATTTAGGCAGCCCTGAATAGCCGATTCATCGTCAGTCAGGGCTGCCCACCGTTTAATGGCAGGAAAAGGGTCAGAGGGAAGAAAAGGAGGGACACAGCTTTGTGCTCCTCTATCTTTTTCTATTTCTTCTTCTGTCATAGCCATGCACTCTTCACGTGCCTTTTGAATATCCATGTTTCCTTCAAATGCGATGATTTGGCAGAGATTAGCCAAATATCTTTCATTTGCTTCCAAACGCCTGATTTTCATTCTGCAACGCTCCTTACTAAGCTTAGATACTCGATTTTTTATCAGTATATCATGCTTGTATAGAGGTTTGAAGTGCTTCGTTCGATTTTTTTCATAAAAAAACTTATAATTCTCTTGCATTTGGAAGCAATCTGTGATATTGTTTTATCAGTTTAAAACACACATGATTTAAACTGATAAAGTATTAGAAATGGGGAAGAGAACTATGGACAAGCAAACCACCATTTGGCTGGTTATCGCCATATATGGCGTGTTTATGCTGGCTGTTGGAATTTTAAATTCCCGAAAAGGCACGGGGATGGAAGAGTTTACAGTAGGAGGAAGAAATGCAGGCGCATGGCTTTCGGCTTTGTCTTATGGAACTGCCTATTTTTCCGCGGTTATGTTTATCGGCTACTCCGGTGGTTCGGGATGGAGCTTTGGGCTGTGGAGTGTTTTGGTAGGCGTTGGAAATGCGCTCATTGGTTCTTTGCTGGCATGGGTAGTGCTGGCCCGGCGAACAAGGGAAGTGACCCGGAGACTGAAAATCAGCTCAATGCCGCAATTGTTTGAAAAGCGTTTTCAGTCGAAAAAAATGCGCTTGTTTGCCTGCATCGTTATTTTTGTTTTTCTAATTCCCTATTCTGCGTCCGTGTATAAGGGGTTGACCAGCGTGTGTTCGGTGCTGCTGGGGATTGATGAGCAGGTGTGTATGATTATGATAGCACTTGCGTCAGCGGTTGTCCTGGTGCTGGGAGGATATATGGCAACTCTGAAGGCAGACTTTGTACAGGGATTTGTTATGATGTTCGGCGTATCAGCCCTATTGGTGCTGGTAGTAATTGGCCCGAAGGTTGGCGGCCTTACTGAAGGTGTTAGCCGAATGATGGATTATATGAAGGAAAACGAAATGGCGCCGTTGAGTACTTCGGCTGCTGTTTCGCTGGTAGCCACGATTTTGATGACGAGCTTCGGCACCTGGGGACTTCCGCAAATGATTCACAAATACTATGGAATCCGTGATGATAAAGAAGTAAAGCGGGGAACCATTATTTCAACTTTTTTTGCACTGTTGATTTCTGGTGGAGGATATTTTATCGGCTCTTTTTCCCATCTGTTTTTTGGAAATACCATGCCGGAAGGAGGAAAGGATTATATCATTCCTCTCATGTTGGATGATGCAGGGCTACCTAATCTCTTGATTGGTATTGTGTTAGTATTGTTGATTTCCGCTTCGGTTTCCACCTTATCCAGCATTACCCTTACTGCCTGTTCAACGGTATCGATGGATGTGGTAAAGGGCTCATTGGCACCAAAAATGAAAGACCAGAGTTTGGCAGCGTTGACCAAAGGGTTATGCTTAGTATTTGTGGTGATGTCCTATTTGATTGCCAATTATCCTACTCCAATTTTGGAAATGATGAGCTATTCCTGGGGAATTATTTCGGGCTCTTTCCTGGCTCCCTATCTACTGTCGCTGTATTGGAAGGGAATCAACCGTGCAGGCGCATGGGCCGGAATGCTGGGTGGCTTCCTGGTTGCGTTTGTTCCGGCAGCAGCTTCGGGATTTACTACGCCTAACGGACCTGTGTATGCCTGCGCAGCCATGGCGATTAGCTTTTTGCTGTGCTGGGGTGCAAGTCTGTTGGCCAAACGGATGGGATGGAAAAGTGGAGCCCCTAATCTGGCATTTTATGAGTTACAGGTTGCAGAAGAACCCAAAAAGAAACTCCATCGCGTCAAATCCCCTGTGTCTAAATAATTGTTATTCTAATAGATAATTGCAAAAAATAACCGCCTCGCTTTGTAAAAAGCGGGGCGGTTGCTTGTTTATATTTACTTATTTTTTGTCAAACAGGCCGCTGAAATCAAAGGTGGCAAAATAATCAGCAGGGGTCTCAGCCCGACGAATCATTTGTACACTGCCATCTTCTTTTAAAAGCAACTCAGCGGAACGAAGCTTTCCATTATAATTATATCCCATTGCAAATCCATGAGCGCCTGCATCGTGAATGGCCAGATAATCGCCCATGTCAATTTTGGGCAGCATCCGGTCAATAGCAAATTTATCGTTGTTTTCGCACAGGCCGCCGGTTACATCGTATTTGTGGTCGCAGGGAGCGTTTTCCTTGCCCAACACCGTAATGTGGTGATAGGCGCCATACATGGCAGGCCGCATCAGGTTGGCGGCACAGGCATCTACGCCGATATATTCTTTATAGGTATGCTTTTCGTGAACCGCTTTGGTAATCAGCATTCCATAGGGAGCCAACATAAACCGGCCCAGCTCGGTAAAGATTGCCACGTCACCCATTCCGGCAGGAACCAGAACTTCTTCATAGGCTTTCCGCACCCCTTCACCAATGGCCAGAATGTCGCTGCCCTCTTCTTCAGGGCGATAGGCAACCCCAACGCCGCCGGAAAGGTTAATAAAGCGGATATCTGCGCCGGTTTTCTCTTTCAGCTCCACAGCCAGCTCAAAAAGAATCCGGGCAAGCTCAGGATAATAAGCGTTGCTGGTGGTGTTGCTGGCCAAAAATGCATGAAGGCCAAAATGCTTTACCCCTTTTTCCATTAAAATCCGGTATCCTTCAATGATTTGCGCTTTAGTAAAGCCGTATTTAGCATCGCCAGGATTGTCCATAATTTTGTTGGCAATCTGGAACTTTCCGCCAGGATTATACCGGCAGCAAATTGTTTCCGGCAAGCCTGCCACTTTTTCCAAAAAATCAATATGGGTAAAGTCATCCAGATTGATATAGGCTCCCAGTTTTTTGGCCAGTTGGAAGTCCTCAGCCGGAGTCACGTTGGAAGAAAACATAATGTCGCTTCCAGAAAAGCCGCAGGCATCGCTCATCATCAGTTCCGTTAGGGAAGAGCAGTCTACGCCGCAGCCTTCTTCCTGCAATATTTTTAAAATAAAGGGGTTGGGGGTAGCTTTTACAGCAAAATATTCCCGAAATCCAGGATTCCAGGAAAAGGCCTGCTTTAACTGGCGGACATTCTCACGGATTCCTTTTTCGTCATAAATATGAAAAGGAGTCGGATACTTCTTTGCAATTTCTTCAATCTGTTCCTTCGTTACAAAGGGGACTTTTGTCATAATACAGGCCTCCGTCTATTTGATTGCTTGTTTGTGCATACAGGTGTTTATCACAGATAATCTAAAGAAAAACAACTATTAAAAACTATACTGGATTCCCCGAATTTTGTCAATATTATAGTTTGTGGAAAAAATGAAATAATGAATGCGTATTAGAATCATCCTGCAAATTTTAATTACAAATTATGACGACGGCTGCTCGGCAGTTTACAAAAAATTCATGTTTTATTAGCGTAATTGCCATATACAAGGAATATAGTTAACAACGCCAATATTTAAGGTTGTTAATAAAATTTTAAAACTGATTTGAAAGGAGTGGGGGCTTATTTTAGAGGGGAAAAATCAGGACCTGCGAAAAGCATTGATTTCAACCATGTTGGAATTCCGCAAGATTAAGCCTACTATTCAGGGGGTTTGTGGGATTCCGGCAGGAGAATTTTTCTTTTTGCAGCGTGTTTATGAGCTCAGCCGGGAAGGAGGAGTTCGGATTTCCCACCTGCGGGATTCCATGTCTATGACAATGCCGGCAGTTTCCCAATTGGTGCGGACTTTGGAAGAAAAGGGGCTGGTTTTGCGGGAGAATGCCCCAAAAGACCGGCGGGTAACTCTTGTTACAGTGACCGAAAAAGGAGAGCAGATTCTAACAGACAGTCAGGAACAATTTAACCAGATGCTAAACCGGTTGATTGAAAGATATGGTCCAAAGGAATTGGAGCACCTGATTGAAATGCTGAAGCGGCTTTCCAGAACAATTCGGGAACTGAAGGAAGAATTTGAAGGAATTTGCAGTGAAAGGACTGATTGTACTTGAAAAAGCTGGCCAAATATTTAAAACCCTATGCGGGAGTCCTTTTGGCAGCGGTTGTGCTGTTGTTTATCCAGGCTACCTGTGATTTACGCTTGCCCAACTACATGTCGGACATTGTGAATATAGGAATTCAGCAAAACGGTATTGAACATGCATCTCCAGACGCAATTTCAGAAGAGGGCATGACCTTTTTGCAGACCTTTATGAGTGAGGATGAGAAACAACTGCTGGAAGAAAACTATACTTTGGTTTCCGGTACGGACAAAAATGAATCCGGCACTCTTTACAGCGATTTGTATCCCAATTTGGGAGAGGGAAATGTCTGGATTCGTCAGGGCACCGATGACGAAACCTTGGATGAAATGGACGTAACCTTTGGTACGGCTGCCTGGACATTTATCAACACCATGCAGAGCTTGTCGGACAGCACTGGACAAGGCAGCAGTATGAGCAGCGAGGACACCGATGTGTCGGAGATGGACTTTGAAAAGCTGTACGCTATGCAGCCCATGCTGAATCAGCTGCCCGATTCTGTGCTGCAGGATGCCCGGGAAAAATCCCTTGCCAATGATGTGTCCATGCGGCTGCAGACTGGTGCAGCGCTGGCTGGAAGTTTTTATACGGAGCTGGGGCTTAATTTGGGAGATATTCAGTTTCAATACATTAGCTTTGTTGGCTTGGAAATGCTGCTGATAGCTTTGCTGGGCGGTATTGCCACAATTTTAGTGAGCCTGATTTCTGCCCGTATTTCTGCTGGTGTGGCCCGGGACCTTCGCCGGGATGTGTTCCGCAAGGTGGAGAGCTTTTCTAACACAGAGTTTGACCACTATTCAACGGCTTCTCTCATTACCCGCTCTACCAACGATGTTACGCAGATTCAAATGCTGCTGATGATGGGAATTCGTATGATTTGCTATGCTCCCATTATGGGCATTGGCGGTACCATGATGGCCCTGGAAAAGTCCACTTCCATGAGCTGGATTATTGCACTTACCTGCATAATTCTGATTGGCTTGGTGGCCGTTATCTATTCAATTGCTAAACCCAAGTTCAAGTCTATTCAGAAACTGATTGATAAGCTGAATTTGGTAGCTCGTGAAAACCTCAGTGGCCTGATGGTCATCCGTGCTTTTGGAACCCGTGATTTTGAAGTTAACCGCTTTGATAATGTTAACCGTGATTTGACCAAAACCCACCGTTTTGTCAACCGGGTAATGACTTTTATGATGCCTGCTATGATGCTCATTATGAACTGCACCAGTGTGGTAATTGTTTGGGTGGCGTCTCACCAGATTGCCGATTCCCAAATGCAGGTGGGCGATATGATGGCATTTATGCAGTATGCTATGCAGATAATCATGAGCTTCCTGATGATTTCCATGATGTTTATTATGGTACCTCGTGCAGCCGTTTCCGGTGACCGTATTGCCGAAGTCCTCTCGACAGAGCCGGTGATTCAGGACAAGGAATCCTGTTCCCATTTGCCCAAAGAAAATGCCGGTACTGTGGAATTCCGGGATGTGAGCTTCCGCTATCAGGGCGCTGACGAAGATGCGCTGGAGCATATTTCCTTTATTTCCAAGCCTGGACAGACAACTGCTTTTATCGGTGCAACCGGTTCTGGAAAATCAACCCTGGTGAATCTGGTGCCGCGCTTTTATGATGTAACCGGCGGCTCGGTGCTGGTGGGCGGCGTGGACGTTCGCGACCTGCCCCAAAAGGAGCTTCGGGAGGCTATTGGCTTTGTGCCGCAAAAGGGTGTTCTCCTTTCCGGTACCATCGACTCCAACCTGCGTTATGGACGTCAGGATGCGCCCAAGGAAGAAATTCAAGAAGCAGCAGAAGTGGCACAGGCTATGGAGTTTATTTCCGAAAAGCCTGATGGCTTTGATACCGAGATTTCTCAAGGCGGTACAAACGTGTCAGGCGGACAGAAACAGCGTCTTTCCATTGCCCGTGCATTGGCCAAAAAAGCGCCTATCTATATTTTTGACGACAGCTTTTCCGCCCTTGATTTTAAGACCGACGCTGCTTTGCGCCGTGCTCTGAAAGGCTATACCCAGAATAGTACAGTTCTGCTGGTGGCTCAGCGAGTGAGTACCATTATGCACGCAGACCAGATTTTGGTGCTGGATGAAGGCCGTGTAGTGGGGAAGGGAACCCATAAAGAACTTTTGAAGACCTGCCCTGCCTATTATGAGATTGCCTCGTCTCAGCTTTCAAAGGAGGAATTGGAATGAGTACGGAAAGAACACACAGAGGTCCTGGACGCGGAATGATGGGCCGTCCCGGCGGCCATGGGCCAGGCGGTGCCGGAATGATGCCTGGTGAAAAAGCAAAGGACTTTAAGGGGACTTTCAAAAAGCTATTGCGATATCTTGGCAGCTATAAGTGGGCCATTTTGGTGGTGCTGTTTTTTGCAGCAGCCTCCACAGTGCTCTCCATTTTCGGACCTAAAATTTTGGGTCAGGCAACAACAGAGCTGTTTGAAGGCCTTGTGGGAACCATTACCGGTACCGGTGAAGGAATCGACTTTGGCCGTATTGGAGAAATCCTCCTGTTCCTGGTAGGGCTTTATCTTATCAGCGCGGCCTGTTCATATATCCAGGGATTTATTATGACCGGCGTTTCCATGAAAGTAACGTATCGCCTGCGCCGGGATATTGAAAACAAGATTCACAGCCTTCCTTTTTCTTATTATGATACTACGACCAACGGAGAAGTCCTTTCCCGCATCACCAACGATGTGGATGCTATCAGCCAGAGCCTGAACCAGAGCATTACCCAGATTATTACCTCGGTAACCATGCTCATTGGTATTTTGGCAATGATGTTTTCCATCAGCTGGGAAATGACTTTGGTGGCCATTTTGATTGTCCCCATTTCAATGGTTTTTGTCAGCATCATCGTGAAAAAATCCCAAAAGTACTTTATGCAGCAACAGGAATATCTGGGACACGTGAACGGCCATGTGGAGGAAATGTATGGAAGCCATGTGGTAGTCAAGGCCTTTAACGGAGAAGAAAGCTCCGAAAAAACATTTAGTGAATATAATGATAAGCTGTATCATTCTGCCTGGAAGTCCCAGTTCCTGTCCGGATTGATGATGCCGGTTATGAATTTTATCGGTAATGTCGGATATGTGGTTATCTGTATCATGGGCGGTTGGTTTGCCGTTAATGGGCGCATCAGCGTTGGTGACATTCAGGCCTTTGTGCAGTATGTGCGCCAATTTACCCAGCCTATTACACAGGTTGCCAATATTTCCAACGTTCTCCAGCAGACTATGGCAGCCGCAGAGCGGGTGTTTGAGTTTTTGGCACAGGAAGAAGAAATCCCCGAGGAAGAGCATGCTATCACGGTAAATCGCAGCGAAAATCCCGATACAGAAACCAATGTCCACATTCAGGGCAGCGTGCAATTTGCTCATGTAAGCTTTGGCTATAACCCGGACAAAATTATTATTCATGACTTCTGCGCCAACATCAAACCCGGCCAGAAGGTGGCTATTGTTGGTCCTACTGGCGCCGGCAAAACAACGATGGTAAAACTCCTCATGCGCTTTTATGACGTGAATGACGGCGCAATTTTGGTGGATGGCTATGATATTCGCTCCTTTAAACGTGACGATTTGCGCTCGCTGTTTGGTATGGTATTGCAGGATACTTGGCTGTATCACGGCACCATCGCGGATAATATCCGATATGGTAAGCTTACCGCCACGGATGAAGAGGTACGGCAGGCTGCTATTGCCGCACAGGTTGACCATTTTGTCCGCACCCTGCCTGATGGCTATAATATGATTTTAAATGAAGAAGCCAGCAATGTCTCTCAGGGGCAGAAACAGCTTCTCACCATTGCCCGTGCCATTTTGGCGGACCCGGAAGTTTTGATTCTGGACGAAGCGACCAGCAGTGTGGATACCCGTACAGAAGTGTTGATTCAGAAAGCAATGGATAATCTGATGAAGGGGCGCACCAGCTTTATTATCGCTCACCGCCTTTCCACGATTCGCGATGCTGACATGATTTTGGTCATGAAGGACGGCGATATTGTAGAGCAGGGCAACCACGAAGAGCTGCTGCAAAAGGGCGGATTCTATGCCAATTTGTATAACAGCCAGTTTGAACATGCCGGTTAAAAAACTGACGGTTATCAAAAAATAATAAAAGGCGGTATACCCGAAAAGGTATACCGCCTTTTTGCTAACTTAGGAAAAGAACAGGATAGAAAAACAAAAAAGCAGGTCTAAAAAGACCTGCTTTTTGTGGAGCTGCTAACCAGATTCGAACTGGTGACCTCATCCTTACCAAGGATGTGCTCTGCCTACTGAGC
>DYBQ01000029.1:0-7940 GCA_019418545.1 Clostridiales bacterium
CGCTCAGAGTCTCATCGGCCAGTACCAGATTTGCATTGTACAAAGCTGCCTTGAACACTGCCACACTCTCGGCTGTGTATCCGCTTACATCCATTCCTTCGGCCTTGTTCACCAATTCCTCCAGAATCGACTTGTCGGCCTTAAATCTCTGGGCAAGGATTGCATCCAGCAGGGCTTCTGCTGCCGGCTGGATATCCTCATCCATAGCGTCGCCGTCATTATAAACGTCCTTGGCTGCTGTCAGTGCGTCTACCAGCTGCTGCCAGTTGTCCTGTACATACTTGTCGGCGTTTGCCATCATGTCGTCGGCCTTGGCAATCAGCTGCTCCAGCATGGTCTTGTCGCCCTGGGTGAGTCCCAGACCCCAGATGCCTTTCAGCAGGTTATCCCATGCGGTGTCCACTTCTTCCTGGGTTGCCTTGGCATCGTCCAAAACTGCCTTGGCTGCTGCCACAGCGTCCTCAAAGAACTTCTTAGCGCTGTCGGTCACACCTTCGGTGCTTTGCTTCAGCGCATACTCATAGGTTGCCTGCAGCAGGCTCTTGTCGGGAGCCACATACTCTTCCAGACCTGCAATCGCGGCATTCAGAGCCTCTACAGCTGCATCCACATCATCCTGCGTGGCTTCTGCGTTGTCATTCACTTCGTTAGCCTTGGCCAGAGCGTCGGCAAACACAGTCCAGCTGGCCTCGGTATACTTAGCCTCGTCGTACTGAGCAGCGTTAGCAATTGCTTCTGCCAGTTCGGTCTTATCAACAGATGCTTCTTCCTGCTGATACAGATAAATTTCGTGTACACGGATTGCACGGTTGCTGCTGGCAACACAGTTGTCATCAATCCGCAGGCGGAAATACTGGCCGGTAACGGCTTCTTCCAGGTTGCTGTAATACTCGCCGCGGTTGGGCTCGTTATAAGAAGGAACCTTGTCGGCAGCAGAGTTGTCTACAAATTCAACTTCTGTCCAGTTATCGTCGTTGGCCAGATAATCCGAATCAGAAAGCTCTTCTTCTGTTGCATCGGGGTTCTTCAGAACTTCCAGTGCAAACTTTGCAGCGTTGTCGGGGATATCATCGGCATATTCGCCCAAGATGACGCCCCACTTATCAATGGTTACAGGTTTGTCGGTGCGAACAACTGCCCAACCGGTAGCATCCATTGCACACCACTTGGTGGAAGGATTGCCGTCGGCTACCATGGTCTTGTGCTCCATCGTAGAGCCATTTGCAGAAGCTTCCACAAAGGTAAGCGGCAAGGGGCCTACATACTTGGTCACAGATACGGTCTTGGAAGCGGACTTTTCAGGGTCACGCACGGAAGTTGCTGTTACAACCAAAGTCTCAGCCTTTTCATCCTCTGCTACAGACAGCACACCGTTTTCATCAATGGTGGTGTTCTCAGAAGTATTGCCGGAAACGCTCCAAGTTACCTTCTTCTCATTGCCGTTGGAAGTGGAAACTACTGCATCAAACTGAGAGTTCATGCCGTAATAGACTTCCTCTGCACCGGTAACAGTAACATCGTTTACTTCCACTTCAATGATGGTGTCGCCTTCAAAGATTTCCAGCTCATTGGCACCCCAGCAGTTATAATATCCCCACAGCATATAACCTTCATCTACACGCAGGCGGAAATATCTGCCGGTTACCAGCTCAGCCAGCGGACGGTTAACCACTTTCTCAGTAGACTCGCTGTTATCGTAGAATTCTACTTCTGTCCAGTTGTTGTCGTCAGCCAGATACTCGGGATTGCTCAACTGCTCTTCTGTTGCATCGGCATCCTTCAGAACTTCCAGTGCAAACTTCTTGTTTGCATCGGAGCCACTGCCTACATTGACCAGTTTCCAACGGTTAATGGTATAGGTATCGCCCAAATCAATGGCTACCCAGCCGTTGCCGGAACCATTCCAACCGCAGTTCCAGCCGGTATCTTCATCCCCATCAAACAGAGCGGAAAGGTCTCCGCTATGAGAGCTTCCCAAAACGGTAGCACCCTGTGCTACATCGCCAACCAGCGTTTCCTTAACAGTCGTAGTTACAGAAGCGGTCTGGCTCTCATTGGCTTTACGGGTAACAGTAATCGTCAATTCTGTTGCAGTTTCATCCTGTGCTACCGTCAGGACACCGTTTTCAATGGTGGTACCTTCGGAAGCATTGCCGGAAACGCTCCATTTGAATTCGGAAGCATCCGCTGCCTCTCCCTTATAGGAAGCGATATAGGATGCCGTTTTTCCGGTATACGCAGCGCCGGATTCCTCTTTGGATACGGAAACAGCATTTTTCACTACATAGTTTCCGACGAGGGTCAGGTTCTCATTGGTCTTACTCTTTGCTTTTACAGAAATCAGGCTTGTCGTTTCGTTTCCTGCTATCGTCAGCAAACCGTTTGCATCAATGGAAGTGCCATCTACGACAGTAGAAATAATGGACCAATCAAAGTTCTCAGCGCCCATATCTTCGCCAAGATTTTCAACCTTAATCTGCTGAGTCTCACCCTTATATACATTGCAATATTTAGGGTTCAAAACGATTGCGGGAGAAACAGTAACGGTTTTGCTTCCGGTAAAACGTACGTCTTCCTTAGCAGCAGCCGAAATTGTCAGAGACTCGGAAGTTTCATCAGCTGCAACCGTCAGCACGCCATCCTCACTAATCACCGTATCCGGAGAAGTGTTTCCACTGACGCTCCAAATTACGCTGTCGTCTTCATTATAATTCTTCACAGTAGCCGTAAACTGAACCGCATCGCCGCCAGCTTGAATAATGGAAGCATCGGTATCCACTGTTACGGACATTTTTCCCTTGACATAAACTTCTTCGGAAACGTTTCCGTTATAGTCTACCAACCACACATATACGCCATCAACAGAATCATCAATCGGCTGGAACATAGACCAGTCATTATTCAGCTCGCCGTGGGACTTCACACCTCTGGTATAGGAATCCTCAGCGCCGCGCTCACCATTGGTGACGGTCTGATAGTGGAGCTCATGCCATTCGCTGGAGGAAGGCTGGGTAAAGCGTCCATCCGTCCACAGTTTTCCGTCATAGGGAGCACAATAGGTATCCGGCAGTGTGCCGTCATAGGTAGCAAATCCGCCATCTGCGGTCTTAATCGTCATGGTGTATTCAGCACCGTTGGACTCTGCACCGGTGGGAACCTCTACTACAGCGCTGCCGTCGCCGGAAGCAGTCCAAGTGCGGGGCTCAGCTTCATAAGAAGTGGTAACGGTAACATCAGCCTGACCGCCTTCCCAGGTGACAGACAGCTTGCCGTCTACAGAATTATCAACCTGAATGTTGGAAACAGCAGCATCATAGCTGTAAACCGCTTCGGCTGCATCACTTTCAGTACCGTCTGCACCAACAGCCTTTACCTTAATGGTGACATCGCCTTCTGCGTCGTACAAATCTTTGATGTAATAAATATCATCATAAATGCCGCCCATGTACATTTCCTGTCCGTTAATCACAGCGTAAACATTATACTGCTTTACGGTGTCATAATCGTCCAGATTCCAGGAAATTACCATTTCATTGCTGTTGCCATAGGCCTTGTCGATGGTCAGACCTGTGGGAGCCGCCGGCTTTTTGGATTCGCCGGAAACATACTGCATGGCACCAATGTTCATCTGATACTCAGAAGCTTCACCCTCAAATACCAGACCGAATGCAGCAATTTTCTTTCCTGCATAAGCAGACAAATCTACCGTACTGGTAACCCACTCATCGCTGGCGCTTTCGGTATTCGCAACATCCAGCTTTACAACGGTATCGGTATCATCTTCAAAGATAACACCCAGCTTCATAACAGCATCGTCAGAAGAGGTCTTCTTAAAGGTAATGTTCATCTGGGAGTTGGCGTTGACATCCAAATCGGACTTATACAGGTGCAGGAAGTTTTCTGCATCCAAATTGCCATAAACTACCAGAGAGCTGCCGCCGTTATAAGCGCCGACCAAGTCGAAATCGAAGTTTCCTTCTTCGCCGCCGTTATAAACCTTGCGGTACTTGGTACCATAGTCAAAATCAGCGCTCAGCTTGCTGCCTTCGCTGTCAAACCACCACTGCCAGGTGGGCAGGATGTCCTGAATGTTGATGTTGGACCATTCATGCTCATTGGAAATTTCGCCGTTCACCATATACTCCAAACCGTGGCCGGTATTAAAGTTGGTGTAGAAGGTATCACCGTTTACCACAGAACGCTCTGCAATATAATCAGCAATACCGGTGAAATCTCTGGCTTCAATTTGGGAGGTTCCATCTGTTAAACCTGGGTCGAGGACTGTGGTATTGTTATTGTTATTACCAGTCCACCACAGGCGCTCACGCTGGAAAGCCATCCACTGATATTCATCCAGCTCACGGGTAAACAGGTTATAGCCCGTTTCCTCATCGACACCAGCCTTTTGCTCCAAACCGGTCTGTACAAAGTCAGTACCCAGAGAAGCAATGGAGCCATTCATAACGCCATTGGACATCAGGCGGCTAAAATCGTTGTTCCAGCGGTTTGCACCTGCTTCAAAGCCGTTGAAAGCTACTTCAAACTTATTCAGTCCATAAGGCTGAGTCTCGCTGTCGCCGGGAACAGCATGGCCATACTCGATAAACACAGAGTTTGCAATATCGGTATCGCCGTCCTTCAGCATATCGGTGTTGAAGCTGCCAGCATTATACCACTGCACATACATGCCGTCTGCACGCATCTGAGCCAAGAATTCCTTCAATTTCGCTTTGACATCAGCGCTGTAGGAACGGCCTTCCATGTTGAAGAAATAGCCATCGAAGCCATAATATTCTGCCATTTCAGTCAGCTTATCGGCAACGGGATACCGGCCGTTTTCATCGGTATACAGCATCACTTCAAAGTTCTGATAGGCTCTGGGCTGGAACATACAACCCAGGGACAGCACGCCGTTTTTGTGCGCTGCATTGGTATAGGCCGGGTTCGGCAGGTTCACAAGGCCGAACTCAAAATAACGGCGGGTCCAGGCGTTGCCATCGGTGGCGTTACGCTCGTCCTCAATGTCATTCAGCTCTTCCGGTGTGCCGACAGAGGGCATTCCATGCCAGGAAGCGTACTGGTCAACATACTGCCAGAAATTAAAAATGTGAGTACTAAACTCGTTGGTGTAGGAATAGCTGTTGAAAAATGCATTTCCATAGTCACCGGTCAAGGTGAGGTACTGAGCATCAGGCAAAAGTTCGGGGTTTGCCTGTGTTGCAGCCAATGCTGCGTTGCGGTCCTGAAGCGGGACCTGTGCACGGAGCAACTCTCCATACGGGTCCGTTTCCGGGGACCAATCCATAATGTCTTCTACACGATATCCATGTTGATAAGGCTGATTATCGCCTTTTGCAGATTCGCCTACATAAGGATACGTGTCTCCGGCATGAGCAATAGGCATAGAACTTGCTGTAATTGCCAATGCCAGAAATGCCGCAAGAACTTTTTGGGCTGTTTTCTTCATCACTTTGCCTCCTTTTTTAATTAAACATTTGACACAAATGCCTGAAAACCTGTCAAGTGTTTACAAATTAATTATAGAAAATCGATACAGGGGCAACCACATCAAAAACTTTAGTTTTAGTTACAAAAACCTTATATTTTGCAACAAAATAGCCATTATTTCGTTTTTTTTTAGTAATTTTATGGACATATATTGTAAATCAAAGACATAATTTGCAACAGTTTGATATCTTACTATCGATTTACTTTCTTAAAATCCTCTTTTATATGGCAACAGGATTTTTCGGAAAAATTGGAATACTTTTGCAAAACAAAAAGAGCCCTCCTGCAAATCATTTACAGGAGGGCTTCCGTTATTTGTACCTATTTATCAATACAAAACCTTAACAGGAACTTTGATAATCAGGCTTTCTCTTTTTTCTTAATGACTACCAGACCCAGACCAGCGGTTACAACTGCTGCAACTGCAAACAAAGGCAGTACGCTGTTATCACCAGTTGTCGGAGCTGTCTCAGCTGCGGAATCATCTTTGGATGTGGTATTGGTGCTTTCATCCTTGGAAGTATCCGTATTAGAAGTGGTGTCATCCGGCTTGCTGGTGTCGTCGTTATCATCACCGGTAGAAGGCTCATTGGTGTCTGTATCAGCGCTCAGATTCTCAATAGCCTCGTTCAGCTCTGCTACTGCCTCGTCCACGACTGCCTGGTCATCTTCGCTCAGGCTCTCGTCTGCCAATACCAGATTTGCGGTGTTCAATGCTGCCTTGAATACTGCCACGCTCTCTGCGGTATAACCATTCAAATCGATTGCGTTGGCCTTGTTCACCAAATCATTCAGAATACTCTTATCAGCCTTGTATCTCTGTGCCATAATAGCATTCAACAAAGCTTCGGATGCCGGCTCAATATCATCGTCCATAGCATCGCCGTCATTATAAACATCCTTGGCTGCTGCCAAAGCATCGATAAGCTGCTGCCAGTTGGTATCCACATACATTTCTGCATTTTCTACCATTTCATCTGCTTTGACAATCAGCTGCTCCAGCAGGGTCTTGTCGCCCTTGGTGAGTCCTAATCCCCAAATGCCTTCCAGCAGGTTGTCCCATGCAGTATCAATCTCTTCTGCAGTTGCATCAGGGTTGTCCAAAACTGCCTTAGCTGCTGCCTTGGCATCTTCAAAGTACTTCACAGCGCTGTCTACAACGCCTTCAGTGCTCAAAGTCAAAGCATACTCATAAGTTGTCCGCAGAATGCTCTTGCTGGGAGTTACGGTTACATAGGAAACTCCGCTCTTGCTCGGGTCTGCTGCGGAAGTAGCTCTTACTACCAGGACCTCTGCCTTTTCACCAGCTGCAATGGTAAGATTGCCGTTCTGGTCAATGGTGGTATTCTTGCTGGTTGCACCTTCTACAGTCCACTTGACTTCCTGAGAAATCTCATCGGCCTTCGGCGCTGCATTAGCCTGGGGCATCTCTGCCATTGTCAAGCCATCATTTGCGCTCACAGCAGCCGGAACTACAGCCACCTTTGTGGTATAAGTCAGCTCTGTATCCTTTTTAGTTGCCGTGATAATCAGCTCTGTTGCTTCTTCAGCTGCATCCACTGTCAAATAACCGACTTCATCAATAACAGTTCCCTCTTTCAATTCGCCGGAAGAAGCGGAAACCGACCAGAGGTAGTTATTAATGGCCATTGGTTTACCGGATTTTTCTACAATATACTGCTGGCTATCGCCACAAGCAATTTCTCCACCTTCTGGACGAATGCGGGTAATGACTTCAACAGGAATGCTTATGCTTGCAGAAACTGTGGAATTCTCAACAGAAGTAGCAGTAACTGTAATGCTGGAAACACATTCTTCTTCTCCAACTGTGAGAACGCCTTCCTCATTAATGGAAGTGGCAGAATCTTTTTCACCACTGATGCTCCAAGTCACTGCATCTGTCTCTGTATAATTTTCCACTGTTGCGCTCATCGCAATGGATTGTCCGGCTTGTACGGATTCTCCATCGGCACTGACTGTAATAGCCATGAAACCAGGAACCGTAACCCATTCGGACTCATTGCCACGGTAATCAATCAGTTTTACCAATATGGAATCAACGGAATTGTTAATGCGAGGCATATTACTGCCGTAGCGGGTAATGGTTTTTTCTGCACTTTCTTCGCCGTCAGTAACAGTCTTATAAACCATCTGATACCAGTCTTTTGCCAGCGGGACTTCCAGTGTTCCATTCGAGGATATCTTTCCGGTATACGGCTTGCAGTAGCTGTCATCCATCCGGCCGTCATAGGTGGTCACTACACCGGAAGGTGTGGTAATCGTCATGGTATAGCGCGCAAAATCGGACTCTGCGCCGGTGGGAACTTCCACGGTGCAGCCGTTGTTGCCAGAAGCAGTCCAGGTGCGGTCATCGGTGCTGTATTCCTTCGTAACAACCACATCTGCCTGGCCGCCTTCCCAGGTCACGTTCA
>DYBQ01000029.1:7950-21302 GCA_019418545.1 Clostridiales bacterium
GCCGTCTTCTGCGGAAACCTCGATATTGCTGACGCCTTCGTTGTAGTTGTGAGTTGCAATTGCGCCGTCGCTTTCGGTTCCGTCTTCGGAAACTGCCTTCAATACCAGCGTCACTTCGCCGGCAGTCTGCTGCATACCGGAAACAACTGCGTCAAAGGAAACGGTGCTGCCAGCTTCTGCCTTCACATTGCCGGGAGTTACAGTCACATCAGAAATCACAGTGCCGGTGCTGTCAGCAATGGCATCTTCCAAATTCTTGATGTAGAATACTTCGTCATAGGTACCGCCAAGGTAAATTTCCTTGCCGTCCTTTATGGCGTACAGGTTGTACTGCTTAACTTCATCATAATCAGCCATATCCCAGGAAACATACATCTCGCTGGTGTCATAGGCTTTGTCAATGGTAAAGCCAGTGGGAGTTGCGGGCTTCTGGGCTTCACCGGTAGTGTATGCCAGTTTACCGATATTAATCTGGTAATCTTCGGCTTCGCCGTTAAATACCAGACCCATAGCAGCAACCTTTCTGCCAGCATAAGCCGACAAATCCACGGTAGAAGTGACCCACTCGTCACTCTTGGCTGCCGAATTAGCAACATCCAGCTTCACAACAGTATCAGTGTCATCTTCAAAAATCAGACCCAGCTGCATAGCAACGTTGTCCTCGGAGCTCTTCTTGAAGGTCAAAGATACCTGTGTATCTTCTGCTACATCCAAATCGGTCTTATACAGGTGCATGAAGTTCTCAGCATCTACTGCACCATAGACCACCAAGGAGGAACCGCCCTGATAGGCGCCCACCAAATCAAAGTCGAAGGAGCCTTCGTTGCCCAGCACGTCTTCCTTGCCGTTGTCATAGTTCTTCTTGTATTCGGGGCCGTAGTCGAAATCAGCATTCAGCTTGGTGCCTTCGGTCTCGAACCACCACTGCCAGGTAGGCAGGATATCCTGAATGATAATGTTGGACCATTCATCACTGTTGGATACCTCGCCGCCAATGCGGTATTCCAAGCCATGGCCGGTGTTAAAGCTGGTCACAAAAGTGTCGCCATTGATGACAGAACGCTCGGTGATGTAGGCTGCAACACCGTCAAAGTTCTGTTCTTCACGGGTACCAACACCAATGTCTTCATCCTGCGGATAGGTAGAACGGTCGGCTGTATAGCTGGCCTCAGAGGGGTCCTGGAAGGGGCCCGACCACCATCTGCGTTCACGTTCGAAGGTCATCCACTGGAACTCATCCTTCTCACGGCGCATTGCCACGTTGTCATTGGCGCCATTGTCCAAATCCTCGTCCAATCCGTCATGGACAAACTCGGAGCCCAGAGAGGCAATGGAGTTCATGGGCTGGCCATCTTCGCCGATGTTGTTACGAAGGTCATATCTCTGGCTCCAGCGGTCACCGCCTGCCTCGATACCAGCAAACACTACATCCAGTGGGTCAACCCCCAGAGACACCGCATGGTTAGCGGAGCTGGTTAGCATGTTTTTGTTCCACCAGTAGTTCAGGAAAATAGAATCGGAATACTGCACACCATCCTCTATAACAAAAGGAGAGTTGACAGAGTTGAATTCGTTCTGATAGGTCAGACCGCCGCCATTGTTGTTGATGGAGTCATACCACTGGATGTACAGGCCTGCATCCCGCATCTGCTTCATGAAGCCTTTATACAGCTCTACGTCGCCGGCAGGAATGGACTCTTCCTGATTGATAAACCATCCGTCAAAGCCGTAGTACTCGCACAACTCAATCAGCTTTTCTGCATAGGGGAAGTTTCCATCCTCATCCTGAGTCAGGAATACGGTGTGCTTCAATCCAGTACGGGGCAGGAAGATGCAGCCGATGGAAAGAACGCCATTTTTATGAGCTGCATTGGTATAGCCCGGGTTCGGCATGTTTACCAGACCAAACTCAAACTTCCGATACTGCCATGCATCACTGACACCGCGCTCGTCCTCATACATTTCTTCCGGCACTTCTTCGGTCGGCATTCCATGCCAGGAGCCATAATAGTCGGTATACTGCCAGAAGTTGAACAGATACTGGCTAAACTCGTTGGTATAAGGATAGCTGTCAAAGAATGCATTTCCATAGTCACCTGCCAGCGTAAACCACTGGGTTTCCGGGCTCAACTCCGGATTAGCCTGGGTTGCTGCCAGGGCTGCATTGCGGTCCTGCAGGGGAATCCGGGCTCTCAGATACTCGCTGTACGGGTCTGTTTCAGGGCTCCAGTCCAGGAAATCTTCAGCGCGATAACCATGCTGATAGGGCTGGTTTTCTCCGCGGGCACTTTCTCCCAAATAGGGAAGCGTGTCACTGGCAAGTGCAATTGGCATGGAGCTCGCCGTGATTGCCAGTGCCAGAAAGGCCGCCAGAACTTTTTTGGCTGTTTTCTTCATTGCTTTGCCTCCTTACAAATTAAAACTTTTGACACATGCTCCAGAAAACCGGTCAATCGTTTACAATTTGATTATAAAAAATACACACACTTGTAACCATATCAAAAACTTTAGTTTTCTTCATAAAAAAGTTATATTTCCGTAAAAACACAACATATTTTATATGGATTACAGGATTTTTATGGACATTCATTGCAAAAAAACGACATTTATTGCAGCCTGTTTTTCTCTATCCATTGAGATAATTTTCGTTTTTAATGATAGTAATGATATGTATTGCGATTCTCTAAATGATTTTATCTGTATTTTTATACATAGAATCGAGAGGTTATCGACTCAAGTAAGACAACAAATATCTGAATAACAGTATCACAAAATTGGTTTCTTAATTAAATTTAAAATCGCCTTTCACAGGATAATTCCTGCAAAAGGCGATTTTGGGAAACAAAACCATTATGTTGATATCTTCCTCTATCATGTATTTTCAACTCCCCCGCTTCTTGAACGGTTTACCTGAGAGAGCTTCGTGATTTTTTCAAAATTTCTGCTGTGCATGATTCCTGCAAAAGCTTTAGCCAACACTTCTCATTTCCAAACGAAGCTTATCAGAAATCATAGCAATAAATTCCGAATTAGTAGGTTTTCCGCGGGTGTTGTGGATTGTATACCCAAAATAAGAGTTTAGGACATCCACATCTCCCCTGTCCCAAGCTACTTCAATCGCATGACGGATTGCACGTTCCACCCGGGAACTGGTAGTGGTATAAATTTTGGCAACGCCCGGATACAGCTGCTTGGTAACTGCATTGATAATGCCCGGGTCCTCCACTGCCATGCGGATGGCATCCCGAAGATAGTGATACCCCTTAATATGGGCAGGGACTCCTATTTGATGCAGGATTTCCGTGATGCGGACTTCCAACGGCATTTTGGGGCTTTCCTCCTGCCGGTTCAGCAGCTGTACCATACGCCGGGCTGTTTCCGCAATATCCAGCGGCATCAATGCAAAATAGGATGCTCCTGCACTCATGACTTCCCGCTCCAACACCGAATTGGTATAACCGGAAACAATCACAAACAGAGGCCCCTCCTCCTCATGGTCCCGATGGAGCGCATGCATCACGCCAATGGCATCCAGACGCGGCATAAACAGCTCCATCATCACCAAATCAGGCGCGCTGTCCTGCACTGCATCCAGAACGGCCATTCCATCTCTGGCTGCCAAAAACGGAGAAGCACCCAAACGGCTTAGTTCTTCCGCCATTTTGAGAGCCCATTCGTCAGAGTCTCCCGCAATCAGAATTTTTAACGGTTTATTCATAGAAGCTACCCCCAGATTCAAATATTGTTCATGGTTATATTACCATATTATGGCAAAGATGGCAATAGCTTTTTCTAAAATTTCTTTTTGCTTTTCAAGTTTTCGTGTTTTCGAGCTTTTATGTCAAAAACCGTGACCAAAAAATTTGTTCGATTTTTTCATAATACGCTATATTTTTATGTATCTGGCCAGTTGTCAAAACAACCAGCCAGATTGATTCTCAGCCGATACTCAAAAATCCCGCTATGCTGCGTTTGTTTCTTCCTGCTGGGAATAACGCCACATGGTTTCTGTGAAAATACCATAGCCTTTTTGAGGATTGTTTACTAGTACATGGGTGACAGCACCTGCTAACCGATTATCCTGGATAATCGGGCTTCCGCTGAGTCCTTGCACGATTCCTCCGGTGCGCTCCAACAAATGGGAATCTGTTACCTTAATTACCAAATTTTTGGTTATTTTGTTTTCGTCATAGTTGACGGATTCAATCTCAATATCATAATATTGCGGCCCCTGGCCATCAATGGTTGCCAAAATTTGCGCCTTTCCGGCGTGAACCTGCTGCTTCATGGCAATAGGCAGGGTTTCTCCTTGTTGTGGAGACTGATATAAGGTACCATATACACCGGTTTCCGTATTGGCGCTCATTTCACCAATAGCCGCATCGCTGGAAAAATATCCCTGGAGCTCACCGGCCGCGCCTCTTTGTCCGGGCACAATCCCGCTAATGGCCACCGGCAAAATCTCCCCGGAGCCAAGAGGCATCAATTCATTGGTATCCACATCACAAATCCCATGTCCAAGTCCGCCAAAGCGTCCGCTTTCAGGCTCATAAAATGTGAGAGTACCAATTCCGGCAGTACTGTCCCGTACCCAAAGGCCGCCTTTGTACAGGCCGTCTATTTCGCTGTATACGGGCGTGAGTACAGCCGTAAATTCTTTTCCGCCCCGCTGCGCCTCAATGGTCACAGGCTTTCCGCCGCTGGCTTCAAAAATGTCTGCTAACTGGCTGTTTTCACACACTTCCTTACCACCGGCCTGATAAATCACATCCCCAACCTGTAAACCGGCCTGTGCAGCGGGATTAACGCTTTCCCCATTACCGGTAATATCTGCGGTTCCAACAATTACTACACCTTTGGCTTCCATTTTAATTCCAAAAGGGCTGCCGCACACAACAACCTCAGGGGTTTCTTCCTGACTAACAGAAATGGATTTTACAGGGATAACTCCCAAAAGGCTGATTTCTGCTTTGGAAGGGCTTTCTCCAGAAGACGATGCTGCGCGCACGGAACCAGCACCGGTTTGTGTCACCTGATACCATCCGCTGTCGAGAGACAGCTTGGCAGTATCCGTAATTGTCAGCGAATTGGGAGACATTTTCCAGGCTGCAGCACCGGCAACTCCCGCCGCCAGACACACTGCCGCTGCTGCGGCCGCAGTCCAACGAAAAAATCTGCAAAAAAATGGCGGCTTCCGACCGGAGCCAGAAGCCCGATGCTCATTCATTTTTTTCACCTCCCATTGTACTTTTCCACAAGTTTTGTCGAATATTTTTCCAATTTTAAAAGGAAAACCGGAAAAAAAGGAAATAAAAAAGCCGTCTCCAACTGGGCTGGAAACGGCTGGATAGTTTGTCTGCCGGAATCACCCCGGGAATGATTCCGGGCAGTAAGTACGATGCAGCCCAACAGGCCGCAAGAGATAGTGTATCATATTCTTTTAAAAAAACATGTCGAAGGCTGAAATGTTGTGAATTCGTCCATTGCTTTTTGAAAAAATAGGAGAATAACCTGCATTTTGAGCGATGACCCTGTGAAAAGAACATGGTATAATCATAGATAAGCCTTATGGCTGCGCGCAATTTTTGACAGAAAGACGTGAATTCCCATGAAAATTATCCTTCAAATCGGCCTTGTGCTGGGCATCTGCCTTTTGGGAGAAGGGGTTTCCCTTTTGCTTCCCATCCCCTTTCCCGGCAGCGTACTTGCTATGATATTTTTGTTTATCCTACTGCTTTCCGGCCTTCTGCGTCCAGAGCATATCAAGGAAAAATCAGATTTCCTTTTAAAAAACATGGCCTTTTTCTTCATTCCTGCCGGTGTGGGGATTATGGAATATGCCGATGAGCTGCTGCCCTATCTTCTCCCCTTGCTGCTCATTTGTGTCATTACAACGATTCTAACCTTTGCAGCTTCCGCTCTAACAGCCAAGCTAATCATTTTTTTACAAGAAAAAAAGCATGCCGGGCAGCAAAAGGAGGAGATGTAAATGGACGCTATTACTTCTTCCCCCCTGTTTGGGATTGTCCTGTGCATTTTTACCTTTGAGCTGGGTGTATGGCTCAGCCGGAAGCTGAAAACGCCTTTATGCAATCCATTGCTGATTGCCATTGCCCTGATTATCGTCATTTTACAGGCATTCCACATTCCTCTCGAAAACTTTATGGCAGGCGGAGATGTGATTTCGCTGTTCCTGGCTCCGGCTACCGCAGTCTTGGCCCTATCGGTATACAGCCAGCTAAATGTGCTTAAAAAGCATTTCCTTCCTGTATTGTGCGGGTGTCTGGCTGGCTCCATTGTGTCTATGGTCAGCGCGGGAGGGCTGTGCATGGCTTTCGGCCTGGATGAAAAGCTAACCGCCGCCATGATTCCCAAATCCGTTACCACGCCCATTGCCATGGAAATTTCCCGCCAGCATGGCGGATTGGTGGCCGTTACCGTTGCCGCTGTTATTTTTACCGGAATTTTAGGCGCGATTCTGTCGCCCCTGCTCATAAAAATTTTTCGGATTTCCCACCCGGTTGCCCAGGGCGTTGGGATTGGAACCAGCAGCCATGCAGTGGGCACGACCAAAGCTGTGGAGCTTGGCGAAATCCAGGGCGCCATGAGTGGGATTTCCATTGGAGTCAGTGGGATTCTCACCGTTTTGCTTTCGCTGCTCCTGCCCTGAAGAAGGCGGGGCTTTCCAGGGCTTTTTCTTCCCACTATCGACAAGGTATGGTATAATATTGATACACTTGCAAATCTCTGCCAATACCCCCTGTCAGGATTTACCTGACTTGGAAAAGAACGGAAAAAGAATTGCCTTGCTTACAGGAAAGGAATGTGCAAAAGAATGTCATTTCAAATGAATCTGGGAGAGTGGAACAGCGTGTTTGCTGTCCCTGCCTCTTTGGTAGACAGCCATATGCGTTTGGCAGGAGCCGTACAGTTAAAGGTGCTTTTGTGGTGCCTGCGCCATGCCGGAGAGGAAACATCCGCAGAAGCCATGGCAGAAGCCATTGGCGCCAGCCCTGCGGATATTCGGGACGCTATGCAATATTGGGTACAAACGGGATTACTGCGGGAAACAGACGGTTTTCTTTCTCCCCCCGGTATGCAGGAGAAACAGGCTCCCCAGCTTGAAAATCAGGCAGCAGCCTTCGTCGAAACTGCCAGCAGGACTGCTTCTGAAGATTCGGCTGGAAAACTGGTTTCTTCTCTGCCCCAGCCTGCCCCTTCGCCTGCATCCGCAGAACCTGCCCCTCAGGAGACTGCGCCCGAAAAACCGGCAGCACGGCGGCGAATTCCCAAACCTGATGGCGTGTTTGTCTCCAAGCGGATTCTCGAATCCAACGAAATCCGTTTTTTGATGAGCGAAGCCGAGGCCATTTTGGGACGGCCCGTCTCTCCGGGGCTTTCGTCCAGCCTGCTGCTGATTCACGATGACTATGGCCTTCCCGCCGATGTGATTGTGATGCTGCTGCAATATGCGAAAAAGAAAGGCCGGGACAATACCCATTATATTGAATCAGTAGCCCGGGGATGGGCTTCGGACGGCGTGTTTACACTGGAAGCTGCCGAGCAGAAGCTGCGACAGCTGGATGAGTCCAGCCAGGCGTGGCGCCGGGTGGAAATGGCTTTGGGGATTCCCAAGCGTTCTCCCAGCAGCCGGGAGGAACAGTTTGCCCGAAGATGGGTTTTGGAATGGAAATTTTCGGATGATATGCTGCGGGAAGCCTATAACCGGTGTGTGGACTCTACCGGCCGGATGAATTTGAGCTACATCAATCGGATTTTGGAGCGCTGGCAGAAAGCCGGCATTTTTACACCTCAGCAGGTGCTTGCTGAACAAAATGCAAAATCAACCGCCCGAAAACAGGAACAAAGCACCAGCTTTGATTTAGATGAGTATGAACGCACCAGCGGATGGGGATACTTTCGAAAGGAGTAAAACAGCGTATGGGCTATAGCCGAGAATTATATGACGCTGCCATGGCGGTGTTAAAGCAGCGCCGCCATCAGGCAGAAAAAGAAGCAGAAGAAAGACGGGAAGCTTTTTATCGGGTTTGCCCGCGGGCAAAAGAAATCCAGCATGAGCTGGCTCACGTGGCTTCCGGTACTGCCCGGGCCATTTTCCAGGGTGGAAATACCGCTCAGGCTATGACCAGACTGAAAGAAAAAAGCCTCTCCCTTCAAAAAGAGCGGGAAGAGCTTCTGCAAAAAGCCGGCCTGCACAAGGATGCCCTTTTCCCCCGGTATCGCTGTGAAAAATGCGAAGATACCGGTTATATAGACGGCCGTATGTGTACCTGTTTGAAGCAGCTGCTCCGTCAGGAAGCCTATTGCCGCCTCAATTCCATGACGCCCCTCACGCTCTCGGGATTTGAGCAGTTTGATTTGCGCTATTACTCCAATCAGCCGGCAGACGATGGGATTTCCCCCCGGATGCATATGGAAGATGTCCTGCATTTTTGCCGCAATTATGCCGATACCTTTTCGGCCCATTCCCAAAGCCTGCTGTTTCAGGGACGCACCGGTCTTGGTAAAACCCATCTTTCCCTGTCTATCGCCCGACAGGCCATTGACAGAGGCTATGGAGTCGTCTATGGCTCTGTGCAGAATTTTGTCTCGGCACTGGAAAAAGAGCGGTTTGGCCGTTCAGACGAGGACACCAATCAAACGCTTTTACACTGTGACCTTTTAATTCTGGATGATTTGGGAACGGAATTTTCTACCACCTTTGTTTCTGCTGCCCTGTATAATATTATCAACACCCGCCTCATGGCAGAAAAGCCCACGATTATCAGCACCAATCTGTCTATGAAGGAACTGCTTGAGCGTTATGGCGAAAGGATGATTTCCCGGATTATCGGCGGATATCAAAGGCTTTTGTTTGTGGGAAAGGATGTCCGTCAAATCAAAACACGACAAAAGGAAAAAAACAACCCATATAACGGCTCATAAGTTTTCCATTCATCAAATGTTTTCCGCAATTTCATTGAATCGCCTGAGAAGAATATGGTATAATGAGCCGGAATTCCGGAACTTGTCATAAATTGCCGGAAAATCTATTGAAAGAGGATGATTTGAGATGAACAAATTCTGTAAAGCTCTGGCCGCATTTGCTGCCTGCCTGATGCTGCTCACCGGCTGTGCCAGCACCCCCTCCGAAAGCACCGCCTCCAAGGATTCTTCGATAAACGAAAGCAGCCAGGAATCTTCAGCTTCCTCCGAAACCAGTTCGGAAACTGCTGACAATTCTCAAAGCTCCGGCACCGATTCTCAAACTGGCGCCGCGGTATCCGCTTCCTTCTTTGATGATGCTGTTTTTGTCGGGGATTCTGTGTCCCTTCGCCTGTATTATTATTGCCAGTCCCATCAGGGAGTTTTGGGAAAAGCACAGTTCCTCACTTCCGGCAGCCTGGGAAGCGGAAACGCCCTGACTAACATTTCTGAGGAGTCGGTACACCCGTCCTATCAGGGCGAAAAAATGCTCATTGAAGATGGCGTAAAGGCTATTGGCGCCAAAAAGGTGTTTATCATGCTGGGCATGAACGATATTGCTCTGTATGGAATTGATGACTCTGTGAAAAATATGGAGACACTGATTGAGCGGATTTTGGAAAAAAGCCCGGATGCCCAAATCTATTTGCAGTCCATGACCCCCATGCTGGAAAACACCCAGAAAAAGAGCCTGAACAATGCTAACATCGAAATCTATAACGAAGATTTGAAAACGCTGTGCCAGGAAAAAGGATATCATTTTGTAGACGTTGCGTCCGTTATGAAGCTGGACGACGGCAGCTTGATTCCCGAATATTGCAGCGACCCAGAGGATATGGGCATCCACTTTACCGATGCAGGCGCTGAGGCTTGGATTTCCTATCTGCTGGAGAATGCCGGAAATTGTTGAGCCGGCTAAAACAAATGAAAGGATGAAACTGAAATGAAAAAGCTCGTTTCTTTGCTCACCATATTGGTATTAACCCTCACCATGGCCGGATGCAGCCAGAATGGCGGCAGCGGAAAAAGCGCAGACCTTCCCAAAGTAATGGAAACCATGAAGAGCGAAGTCGGATTCAGCGAGGTTATCGATTTGAACGAGGATGGCCTGAAGAGCAACTATGGCATCAATGGCGAAGATGTCAAGCAGTTTGCTGCCGTAGTGGATTCTTCCGGCATCAAGTGTGAAGAAGTGGTTTTGATTGAAGCGGTGGACAGCGATGCCGCCAAAACGGTAAAAGAACAGCTGGATAAACGTATGGAGTCCAAGCTGGCACAAAACAAGGACTATCTGCCCGAGCAGTATGCCATTATTCAAAAGTGCAGCGTGGAGCAGGACGGAAACTATGTGAGCATGATTGTCGGTGCCGAACATGAAAAGCTGACAGAAATTTATCATAACGCTTTTGCCTAAAGAAGCATAGAGCAGCCATATTCTAAAACAGACATCTGCTTCTGCGGATGCCTGTTTTTTTTGCTATCTTTTTGAATTGTATGATATAATAGAGACAAATCTATCCAGTAAAGAAGGAGAAACCTATGTGCAAAACAAAACGGTCTTTGCTCCGTGCTCTTTTTTTCGCAATACTCAGCACATTGCTGCTCTTTTCTGCCGGGTGCTCGGTGTTTGAAGGAACCAGCAGTCCCTCTTCTGCCCAAACAAGCACTGCGCCTTCCCCTTCCCCAACAAAAGCGCCCACAAAATCCATTGAAGGAATTTTAACGGAATATACCGGCTCCCTTTTGTCAATCCAAACAAATGATGGGAGAGAATATTCTTTTTCCGTAACAGGGCTATCATTATCGGGGCTTTCTAATATAAATCCCGGAGATTCCTTTACGGTTTGGTATGAAGGGACGCTGGATACCAGCAAAAAAGAACAAACCGTAACGGTTACCCGGGCGGAAAAAACAGCCGACGCCCAAACTTCCGATAACAGCATCCCTTTGGCCTGGCAAGACAATGGAATTTTTTCCAAAAATTATTCCAAAGCCTATGTAGCTCTTCAATCTATGAGCCTGGAAGAAAAAGTTGGCCAGCTGCTTTTGGGCCGTGTACCGGAATCGGATGCCGGGAGTGATGTCTTAACCTATCATCTTGGTGGTTACGTCACCTTTGGACGCGATTATAAGGACAAAACCCGTTGGCAAATTCAAAACATGATTCAGGGATGGCAGTCCGCTGCTAAAATCCCCCTGATTATCTCTGTTGACGAAGAAGGCGGCGAGGTAGTCCGCATCAGCAGTAACCCTAATATCCGCGCTACCCCCTTCCGCTCCCCACAGCTTCTTTTCGCTTTGGGAGGAATGGAGCGGATTCAGGAGGATGCCGAAGAAAAGGCGAATTTGCTATTGGATTTGGGCGTAAATGTCAATTTGGCTCCTGTAGCAGACGTTTCTACCAATAAGGATGATTTTATCTACAGCCGCTCCTTTGGACAAGGCGCTAAGGAAACTGCCGAATATGTGGTAACTGTAACCGAAACTTTTCAAAAAGAAGGGCTTTCCGCTGTCCTCAAGCATTTTCCCGGATACGGCTCCAACAGCGATACCCACGCTGGCGCTTCTATTGACGAACGTACCCTCTCCCAACTGGAGTCCCGGGATTTAATCCCCTTTCAGGAGGGGATTGACGCAGGTGCATATGCCGTTATGATTTCCCACAACACGGTTACCTGTCTGGACAAAAATCTTCCCGCTTCTCTATCCCCGGCAGTACACAGTTATTTGCGTGATACTATGGGATTTACCGGTATTATCGTGACAGATGACCTTTCCATGCAGGCTGTTGCTGGCCAGGACTTTGGGCTTTCCCACGATGCCTATGTTCAGGCGGTTTTGGCGGGCAATGATATGCTCATTTGCAGTGATTATCAAACGGCTTATCAAAGTATTTTAGAAGCTGTACAGGCTGGAATTATTTCGGAAGAACAGCTGGACCATTCTGTTTTTCGCATTCTGGGCTGGAAATGCACTTTGGGACTTATGTAAAATCTTCTATTCCCGTTTTCAAACCTTATTTTTCCTGTCAAAAAACCCCCGGACTATTGTCCGGGGGTTTTTGTTGTGTTATTTATTTTTTAGAATTGCTTACCTTTTTATGTAAGTGCTTTTCCATTCTCCGGGAAATCTGTTTTACAAAGGCCAAATCCATAGCCGGGACATATCCGCGTACATGGAGCATATGCTTCATCCGAATCACGGTAAACAAAACGCCGGATATGACAAACACGGCCAACACGGCAATAAAACCTACCAAACCTGCATCTACACTAACCGCTTCGGCTTCCTGAGGCACCACTGCAGCCTTTACTTTTGGCATGGTTTTCTGCTCCAGAGGAACGGTTTCCAGCAGCAGGGATTGTGCCAGCTGCGTTCCCTGTTCCGAAGCAGCTTCTTCTGCCGCAGCTTTTTCGGCGGCTGCCTTCTTTTCAGCCTCTTCCTTAGCCTTGGCTTCTTCCTCAGCTTTCTTGCGGGCTTCTTCCTCTGCAGCCTTTTTGGCAGCCTCTTCTTCAGCCGCTTTGGCTTCTGCCGCAGCTTTTTCGGCGGCTGCTTCCTCAGCGGCCTGCTGCTCGGCTGCTGCCTTGGCAGCAGCAGCTTCCTTCTTATCCTGTGCAGCCGCTGCAATGTCGGCAGAAGAAGCCGTTTGACCGCCATTAGCAACACCGTCGCTGTTAAAGGTGTAGGTCTTTCCGTCTATCACACGGGTACAGTTTACAATATACTGTCCATTCTCATAATAATATCGGTTTCCTTCAAAGGTCTGCCAGCCAGTGGTGGGATAATTTACGCCTGCTACCTTGAACCACTTCTGCCACTTCTTGGAAGAAACATCGTGATATACCATATCCTGTGCTTCATCTCTGGCATCCACAGCCATTCCGCTGCCTACATAAATTCCCACATGGCCGGGCTGCCAAAGGCCCAATCCATGAATCCGCGGGATTCCATCGCTCACATTGCCGGATTCAGAAGAAGAACCGAGTAGGTTTGTCCGATTCCCGCCAACGCCCATATAGGTAACAAACAGGCCGGAGCAGTCCACTGCACCGTCGCTGGAGCCGCCATATACATAAGACCAATCTTCATAATATGCTGTCATTGCATGTTCAGCCAAGCCAACGCCGGTTGCGCCGCTAACAGCCGAAGCACTGAAAGAGCCTGCGCTCACTGTGGATACGGCAATCATTATGCTGGCCACTACTGCCAGCGCCTTTTTTATCATGGGAAAGACCGTCCTTCCTGCTTACCAATCTTTTATTTCAAATTCCATATTCTGTCAGTTACAAATTCATTACAAATGGTAACAAATTGGTTACAGTTTATCACAGAAATACAGAACATGCAAGCACTGATACGGTTTTTTC
>DYBQ01000029.1:21312-24456 GCA_019418545.1 Clostridiales bacterium
AAATTTTATTTACAAATTCGTCACAGTCTTACTGTTTCCGTCTTTACAAAAGCCCGTGAACAATTTCATCGGTATGCATTCCCCGTGAGCCCTTTACCAAAACAGCATCGCCCGGGGAAACGGTTTTCTTCAAATCTGCCAGCGCCGAAGCATTGTCCATAAACTCCCGGCAGTCCATGTCAGGCATAAGCTCTTTTGACCCTGCTGCAATCTCTTTGGCTTCCTGCCCAATCACATACAAAATGTCAACCTTCCGCTGGGCACAGCGGCGGCCCACACTGCGGTGGGCTTCTGCCGAAACCTCTCCCAATTCCAGCATATCAGCCAACACGGCAATCCGGCGGCCGGAAACCTTCATGGAAGCCAGCACATCCACGCTTCCCATCATGGAATCAGGGCTTGCATTATAGGTATCATCAATCACCGTAATCCCATTTGCCTCATACCGCTGCTGACGCATGGCCAGTGGCCGGTATTGCTGTAAAGCTGCGGCGGCTTTTTCACCGGAAATCCCGTTATGCTCTGCCACAGCAATGGCGGCCAAAGCATTATAAACCATATGGATTCCAAACGCCGGCACAAATACCGGAAGCCTTTGTCCATGGTGTACCATGACAAAAGAAGTTCCTTCCTCACTGGTTTCAATCTCTTCCGCCCGGTATTCACAGCTTTCCCTAAGGCCATAGGAAACCACCGGGAAGGGGGTTTTTCCCTGTACCGAAGCCAAAAACGGGTCATCCCCATTGAGAATCAGCAAATTTTTTATGCCAAATCCATCGGTAATGTGCAGCTTTTCCCGGAGGATATTCTCCTGGGTTTTCAGCTGGCCAATATGAGACAGGCCAATATTGGTCATCACCGCCATGGTGGGGCGGGCAATGGCTGACAGGCGGCTCATTTCACCAAATTCACTCATGCCCATTTCCACCACTGCCGCTTCATGCTCCGGCAGCAGCTGGAAAATGGTCAGAGGAAGGCCAATCTGGCTGTTTTGATTTCCCTGGGTCCGCATGGTATGATACTGTGCCGACAGGGCCAAAGCGACCATTTCTTTGGTTGTGGTTTTCCCCACGCTTCCCGTAATGCCCACCACCGGGATGGAAAACAGGGAGCGATACCAGGCGGCCACTTTTTGCAGGGCTTCACAGGTGTTCTCCACATAAATCCACGGATGGCTGTCCTCGGCCGGAGCGTTGCGATATTGGGTAAAGGTTCCCGCAGCCCCTGCAGCAAGGGTGGCTTCAATATAAATATGGGCGTCTGTCCGCTCTCCCTTAATGGGAACAAACAGGCATCCGGGACGGATTTCCCGGCTGTCTGTACTAAAAGACGTAATTTCTGTCTGGGGGTCTCCGCAAAGAAGAATCCCTCCGCAGGCTTTTACAATCTGTTCCGCTGTCAGCTTCATGGCATTCATTCCTTTCCCATTTCTTTCAGCAATTCGGAAATCACGATTCGCTCGTCAAAGGGATATTTTACGCCCTCGATTTCCTGATAATCTTCGTGGCCTTTTCCTGCCAATACCACAATGTCGCCCTCCTGGGCATTTTCAAGACACCAGCGGATGGCTTCCCTCCGGTCTGGGATTTCAATATATTTTCCATCGGTTTTGGCAAGCCCGGTTTTAATATCCGCCAAAATATCCAGCACGTTTTCAAACCGAGAATTATCGGCAGTAATCACCGATAAATCCGCCATTTTTCCGCTCACCTCGCCCATTTCGAACCGGCGGATTTTGGGACGGTTCCCGCCAGCGCCAAACAGGCAAATCAAACGGGCCGGATGATATTCCCGCAAAGTTTCGAGAATGCTTTCCATACTCACGGCGTTGTGGGCATAGTCAATCAGCAGCGTATACTTTCCTGGCACCTTGACCGGCTCTACCCGGCCCTTTACCTTTACCACGTCCAGGCCCTTCTGCATGGCCTCCTGGGGAATCCCCAGGTGATGACATACGGCAATGGCGCCCAGCGCATTATAGGCATTAAATTTTCCGGGGATGTCCACATCCACCGGGAAATCCATTTCGCCCTTTACGTCAAAGTGGACGCCCAGATAACCGGGACGGGAAATCAAATGCTCATTTTCAGCCCGGAGCTGTGCTTCTTTGGAAAAGCCATAGGTTTTGATGTCACAGGTATGGCCTTCGATAATGCCCTGCCAGCTGGCATCGTCTATATTGATAATACCGGTGCGGCACTGGCGGAAGAGCATAGCCTTGCAGCGGCGGTATTCGTCCATATCAGCGTGTTCGTCGCCGCCAATGTGGTCGGGGGAAAAGTTGGTAAACAGCCCGGTATCAAAGGTAAAGCCGGAAACCCGGTGGGCTTTCAGTCCAATGGAAGAGGCCTCGATAACACAGTACTCACACCCGGCGTCCACCATTTCGCGAAAAATCCGCTGTACCTCCCAGGATTCGGGAGTGGTGTTGGCAGTGGGGGTGACCTTTCCGTCAATCACTGCTCCGATGGTGCCAATCAGGCCGGTTTTGTGGCCGGCTGCTTCCAAAATGGCGTGAATCATATAGGAAGAGGTGGTTTTGCCCTTGGTTCCAGTAATGCCAATTACCTTCATTTCGCTGGCAGGATGGCCAAACCAGGCAGCGCTCAGTACCGCCAGAGCATAGCGGGTGTCGGGGACCACCATTACGGGAGCGCTGCATTCCACAGGTTCTTCCGCCACAATCACCGCTGCGCCGTTTTGGGCGGCCTGAGGAGCAAACCGATGGCCGTCCGCTCTTGCGCCGCGCAGGCACACAAATACACAGCCGGGAATTACTTTTCGGGAATCATATACAACACCGGTAATCTCCGTATCCGGGGAAACCTGCGGGGGAATTGTACCGGGAAGCTCTTTACACAAATATTCAAAACGCATATCTCATTCCTCCTGAACTGTTTTTCAAACAAAGCGTCAGCTGGTTTACTGTCTCATTTGATGATACTATCTCTTAGGGAATCTGTCAAACAAAACCAATACTTTTTCCTTTTATTGTACGGCTTTACAGGCTGTTTCATGCAAAAAAACAGCGCCGGACAAAACGTCCGGCGCTTGTTGATTTTGCCGCTATCTTCCTGAGGGAAACGTTCTAAATTCCTCCTGCAAGGGCCAGCCCCAGCAGCGCCAAATCATACAGTGCCAAGG
>DYBQ01000003.1 GCA_019418545.1 Clostridiales bacterium
CGTCGTCCAGAACTGCCTTGGCGGCGGCCACAGCGTCCTCGAAGAACTTCTTGGCGCTGTCGGTCACACCTTCGGTGCTTTGCTTCAGCGCATACTCATAGGTTGCCTGCAGCAGGCTCTTGTCGGGAGCCACATACTCTTCCAGACCTGCAATCGCGGCATTCAGAGCCTCTACAGCTGCATCCACATCATCCTGCGTGGCTTCTGCGTTGTCATTCACTTCGTTAGCCTTAGCCAGTGCGTCGGCAAACACTGCCCAGCTGGCCTTGGTATAGTCGGCTTCGTCATACTGAGCGGCATCGGCGATTGCTGCTGCCAGTTCAGTCTTGTCAACGGGAGGTACATAGTCTTCCAGACCTGCGATAGCGTCGTTCAGAGCCTTCACAGCTGCATCCACATCTGCCTGAGTGGCTTCTGCGTCTGCGTTCACTTCGTTAGCCTTTGCCAATGCATCGGCAAACACTGCCCAGCTCTCGGCGGTATAGTCAGCTTCTTGATACTGAGCTGCATCAGCAATAGCTGCTTCCAGCTCGGTCTTATCAACAGGGGTGGGCTCGGGGTTCTTGGCCAGAACACCCATCATGCTCCACTCATAAATACGGGTGGAAGGCCACTGAGCGGAGGTATCGCCCTTAGTGACGTTCAGACGGAAGTAACGGCCGGTAACAGATTCAGTAAACTCATAGTGAGTACGGTTTTCCTGGTTGTTTTCATAGGAAGCAACCGTCGTCCAGTTTGCATCATTAGTCAGGAAGCTTTCGTCTGCCAACTGCTCAGCGGTGGGATTTGCTACATTGAGAATCTGCAATTCAAAATCGCGGGTATTGCGGCCGGAGCCATCACTGAGGTTGACACCTGCGTGGGACATATTCCACTCGGTCAGGGTGTAATATGCACCAACATCAATAATCAGCTGAGACTGTACTGCGTTGCCGCCGGGGCACCACTTGGTTCCTTCGTCCTTATCAAAGGCGAATTCAGGATCTTCCTTGGAGTTGTGGTCGCTCTGCTCGGTTGCATACAGGATGGTGGGATTGACGGTGATGTCCACAGGCGTGGTAGCCTCGCCGCCGTCGCCAACGATAATGGTCAGGGTGCCAACGGTTTCATTCTCTGCATTCTTATAGGTAACAGTATAGGTGATGTCCTCTGCCAGAGACAGAACCGTACCCTCGACGGGTTTGAAGTTCTGGTCTGCAACGGAAACAGTAAAGGTTTCGTCGGGCTTGGCATTTACATCTACATCCTCTGCCAGGAAGGACTTGCCGTTAATCAACTGCTCCTTCAGGCCGGCATATTCGTTGCCGCGGACGGTATAGGCCTTTTCTGCATAGGACATAACGTCCACAGTGCCCTCAGCGGAAACTTCCATGTTGATAGCTTCAGTGGGCAGGAAGTATACGCCGGAATACACGTTGGGATGCTGGTTGTCAAACTTAACAGCCTCTGCGGGTGCGCCGTCACCCTCATAAATCATAGCCTCTACCATAGCGGGCCAATCCAGATATCCATCGGGATGGGGCTGCCATTCGGTAACGGTAATCTTTACATAGCGGGCGGTAACTGGGGTTTCCAGCTCGGCAACAGTTTCAGACAAGGTGTCTGCGGTGTCGGCGGGAACAGTGTTCAGGGTGCTGATGGTGGTATACTCACCGTCTGCAGTGTCGGAAATAGCCAGTTCAGCGGTCTTCACACCGAAGGGACGGAAAGGTGTATCGGTGTTGGTCTTAATCCAAATGCTCCAGGAGCCGATGGTCTTCTCAGAACCCAAATCCAACGTGACAGATGCAGGTTGGTCCCGCTTATTGGTAGCGGTTTCTGCGGCGTTGGTGTCAGTGCCTGTATTGCCATCCACAAACAGCGCTGCATTTGCTACGTTTTCGGAAGCGATAATAGTAGCACTGGGAGCCAAGTTGACTTTGTCAGCACTCTGTGTTTCAACAGTTGCAGTAGCAGCCAGAGCTGCCTCTACAAATGCGCGCTCGGGAGTTCCTTCGCTCAAATCCAGCTTGTTGTCGGAAATATCAACGGATTTAATAGCTGCATATTCGCCAGAAGCGTCCAGCTTTTCAAGACCGAGGCCTGCCAGATTAACAGTTTCCAGAGCGGTACAGCCGCTAATGTTAACTTCCTTCAGTGCTGTGCACTTGTCCAGACCGGAAATGTTGGTGAGGGAGGTGCAGCCACTGAAATCAATACCTGTCATAGCAGTCAGGCGGTCCAGACCGGTCAAATCGCTGACCTCAGTACCAGACAAATCCAGAGTGCCAGTAAACTCTTCCAGCGTATCCAGAGTCAGACCAACTTGCTCTTTCACAGCATTCAGCAGTGCTGCGTCGGGGAATTGCTCTTCGGTAATCAGATTGGTGGGGTCAACAACCTGTCCGCCTTCAATCATCACAACCGTAGGCTCAGACTGGTTGCCGGCAAAGTCGCCAGTAACCACGCTCAGCAAACCATCGCCGCTAATACTGAAACGCATGGTTGCAGTAAAGCGAGCTACGCCGCCACGCTTGAAGCTGGCCACTTGCTTGCCGTTAAAGGTAGCAGTCATGGTGTACCAGTCAACGGAATCCGGGTCAACCAGCCGCACAGAGCTACCGCTGACGCGGATATCTTCTTTGGCGATAGGCTCGGAATAGCTGTCGTTAGACCAACCGCGATAGCAGATGGGTTCGCCCTTCTCGCCGTCACGAACAGCATAAATCTTCAAATCGTACTCATAGCCCTCTTCCACGGGCAGGGGAATCGTTGCAGAAGTCACATCGCCGCTGGTGGTGTGGGTGTACACCTGATTGTCGGGGTCGTCCTTGGCAATGTTGCGCAGGGTGACTTCATACTCATAGCTGTCGGGAGCACCGGTTTCGGGAGCATCAAAGGAAACATCCAGCTGACCAGGGGTTGCTGCACGAACCAACAGACCAGTAGAGGTCTTGGCTTCTTCCACCTTGACATTGCTCACCTTGTCGGTATAGGTATAGGTCAGAGTTGCGGGGTCACTCTCGGTGCCGTCGGCGCCAACTGCGCGCAGCTCCAACTCGATGCTGTCGTTCTCATCGAATACAGATTTCACATACAGAATGCTGTCGTACACACCGCCCAGATAGACGCGGCTGCCGTCAGACAGGGTTCCATATACGTTGTACTGCTTCACGCTGTCATAGTCGGCCATATCCCAGCTGAGGATCATTTCGCCGGAATCGTAAGCATAATCAACAGCAAAGCCGGTGGGGGTAGCGGGCTTGTCAGCGCCGTCGGAGATCTTCAGACCGCCCACGTTGATCTGATAGCCTTCTGCCTCGCCTGCAAATTCCAGGGTAATGGCAGCAATTTGTCTTCCAGCATACTTGGACAGATCCACATCCACAGTGGTCCAGTCACCGGCGGTTTCGGAACCGGCGATGTCCAGCTTCTCGGTGGTTTCGGGAGCGTCCTTGAAGATCAGGCCCAGCTGCATGGCAACTGCGTCATCAGAGGTCTTCTTGAAAGTAATGGAAGCTTCGGAGTTTTCGTTGACAGCCAGATCGGTCTTGTACAGATGCAGGCTGTTAGAACCGGTAATGTTGCCATAAACTACCAGAGAGGAACCGCCCTCATAGGCGCCTACCTGGGTATAGGGCATGGTAATGGGCTTGTCGTTGACATCGTGGTTGACCAGCTTGCTGCCATAGTCAAAGTCCACTTCCAGTTTCTTGTCGTCGGTGCTTTCCACCCACCACTGCCAAGTCGGCAGGATATCCTGGATGTTGATGTTGGTCCAAGCCTTGTCAGCGGAAACAGCGCCGTCCACAAAGTACTGCATGCCGTGACCGGTGTTGAAGTTGGTGTAGAACTTGGTGCCGTCGATGACGGAACGCTCGGCAATAAAGTCAGCCACGCCGACCCAGCCGGAAGCGTTGCTTACCTGCACATCGGGACGGCTGTAACCAGCCTTCAGGCCGGTATCCGTGGGATCTTCCTTCACGCCGGAGAAGAACATTCTTTCGCGCTCGGCCACCATCCACTGGAACTCATCCCGCTGCATGGGAGGTGTGCTCTTTCCATCGTAGAAGGGAACCTCGTCCACGCCGCGCTGATACCAGTCACTGGGGGTGAACAGAGCCACGCTGGCGCGGGGGTTGCCGGTTTCATCATACAAGTTTGCCATATTCCGGGCACTGGAGTGACCACCGCTGAACTTGTTCTGGTTGCACTCTGCGCCGAAAAAGATGCTCTCAAAGGGGTCAACGCCGATCTGCTCGGCATAGGTGATGGCACTGTCCACAGTGGATTTGCTCCAGCCATAGTTGACGAATACGGAGTTGTTGATCTGTCCGTTGACATCATCCTTCAGCCACTGGGCTTTTGCAGAGTTAAAGCTGCTGTTGGTGTCATACCACTGGGTATACAGGCCGGCTTCGGTCAGCTTGGCCATAAAGGGTTTGAATTCTTCATAATAACCTTCTTCCTGATTCAGGAAGTAACCGTCAAAACCCATATATTCGGCGATTTCGATGAGCTTGTCTGCAATAGAGAACTCACCATTTTCGTCTTTTTCAATCAGGTCAGCACAGGTCTGGCCAGGACGGAAAGCAGGGTCAAAATAGATGCAGGCGATAGACATAACGCCGTTTTTATGAGCAGCATTGGTATAGGCCGGGTTGGGAATGTTCACAATACCAAACTCAAACCCTCTTGCCTGCCAGTCACTGGTAATGGGGTCATAAATTGCTTCGGGGGTATAGGCAGTTGCTGCGCCATGCCAGGGAGAGAAGTAGTCAGTATACTGCCAGAAATTGAGCACATGCTCGCCAAATTTGTCGGTATACATGGTGCTGTTGAAGAAGCTGTTGCCATAGTCGCCTTGCATCAGCATAACCTGTGCATCGGACTCCAGATAGGGCTTAGCCTGGGTTGCCTGAAATGCTTCATTGCGCTCCTGCAGCGGCACCTCTGCTCTCAGGAACTCTGCATAGGGGTCGGTTTCAGGGCTCCAGTTTTCGATGTCCTTCACCCGGTAGCCTGCAAAGCTGGGCTCAGCAGACGCCTTGTCGTTGGGCCAGGAGTCGGAAGCAAACGCAGTGAAGGAAGTGCTCAAAGTGGTAAACACCAGAGCAGCTGCCAAAAACGCTGCGCCGACCCGCTTGGTCCTGCTTGTTTTCTTCATTTTCATTTCCCCTTTCTGAATTGTCTATTTCAACATATCCGCTGTGGACAGGGATATGAATGAGACGACTTGCACCAAAGTCTTCAACAACATTTCCAACAATAAATTCTTATAAATCTCCTGCTAACTGTCGTTGTTTATACTATATCACAGGATTGCAATACAAAATACACAACAAACTTGAGTTTATATAATAAAAACAAAACATTTTTATATTTTCCTTTTCGATTTTTAAGAGATATCACTGTTGTAATGACATTTGAATCTACCACCTGTTAGGTTTTTCTATCCCCAATTTGAGGTTCCCTCTTTCCTTCGTTTTGGGATTGTGATATACTTTTTATAAAATATGTCCTAAGAAATGTATGGTTGGGAGGGTCTTTATGAAATTAACAGAAAAAACCTTGGAACAGGAATATCTATTTCATGGTCGGATTATTCAGGTTCGCTTGGACAAAGCAGAATTAGAAAATGGAGCTGTCGTAAACCGAGAGGTTGTAGAGCATCCCGGCGGAGTTAGCGTTGCGGCCCTTACTGACAACAATGAATTACTTTTTGTTCGCCAATTCCGTTATCCATATGGGGAAATTATGCTGGAATTGCCTGCAGGAAAACTTGAAAAGGGAGAAGACCCTTTTGAAGCACTAAAGCGGGAACAAAAAGAAGAAACAGGGACAACCGGGAAAAATTATATTTTCATGGGAAATCTCTATCCCACCCCCGGTTACTGCAATGAGATTATCCGTCTGTGGGCCTGTCGGGTAGATGATTGGGGGGAACAGAACCCAGACGACGACGAATTTATTGAGGTTGAGAAAATCCCGCTGGAAAAAGCCGTCGAAATGGTACTGAACAATGAAATCCCTGATGCCAAAACCCAGTTAGGGATTTTGAAAGCTGCTGCATTGGTCCAATCTGGTAAACTTTAATTTTTGAATTCATATGTTAAAAAAAGGGGGAGGAACCACAAATCCTCCCTCTTTATTTTGAAATCAAAAATTGTTACATATTTTTTATATTTTGCACAGGTTTTATGGTATAATGAGTACAGCATCTCTCAATATAAAGCGATTATTTGTTGGAGGACTTTAAAAGATGAAACGCCATGTTTTTTTCCGTGTAATCCCCATCCTTTTTGTTATTTCCTTGCTTTTTTGCAGCTGTTCTGCAAAAAGCACTGCTACTGCAGAGCAATTTCAAAGCGCAGCAGAAGATGTTGAATATACTGTAGAAGAACAGGATGCAGGGGGCCTGGTTAGTATCCATATGGCAACCAAAAATGATACTTCTGCCATGGTATTCTATGTCTGTAATAGCGAAGAAGAGTCAAAAAGTGCCTTTACCAGTTTAAAAGCTAATTTGCCAGAGGATGTTAAACCCGACGAAGTTGATTCTTCCTACTACAGCAAATGTACTGCTGAGAATGATGAATCCTATTATTCTATCATCCGTATGGGCAGCACCGTGCTGGCCAGTGCTGTGGAACTTTCGGAAAAAGACAATGTATTGTCCGTTGTTAAAGCTCTGGGATATTAAGCAAAAAATCTGTATTCAATTCAAAAAGGGCTCATCACCTGCACAAGTGACAGGTGATGAGCCCTTTTTATTTCAATTCTTACACCTTTGCAAAACCCAAAAAAGCCAAAGCCAAAATTGCCAAGTATAAGAACACCGCTGGAGTCCCTCGAAAAGCACGTGGGATACTAATATGTGTCAAACGCGGCATCATTTCTGCCAATAGCCATCCTGCTAACCAAAAGGAAAGTCCTGTTCCCAAAGCAAATCCCACAGACTCTCCCCAACTCCATTGTGCCATACCACCAAGGAAAGGAATCGCCAGCACTACGGAATTGATAGCTGCTGATGGCAGATATTCCGATATCTTTCGATAGATTTTTGGTGCAGCAAACGCTAAAATCAAGCACGCTGCCAAATACCACACCGCTGCCAACACTGCCACGGTCAACGGGAACCAAAACGCCGGAAACCATGCTGCCAGCATAGGAGAAAACAACGCGGAAAGAAGGGAAAATATGCAAATCAATCCAGCATACAGCCCTATGGCCCATCCTTTTCTCGCAGCTTTTAATACCCGGCTAAAACCTATTCCCCGGGAAAAAAGGATACTTTCAGATGTTAGCGCCGCCAGGAGTGCCAGCATCATTTTTCCAAACTCCGTCATGACCACTCCCTCCTCTGCTTTTGGGCTCTCCGGTTTTTCAAATATTGCCAAACTGCGCTCAAACCTGCCACAATTCCCAAACCAATTACCACAGATGCACGCTGAAAAACTTCCTCGTTAAGGCTCATGAGGATTTCCCATATGCCGCACACTATCATCATCACCACGCCAAACCCGACACCGCTTCCAAGAGCTACTGCAAATGCAGTGGTCAAATCTTTTTCACATGCTGTCCGCGTACCAATGGTAACCAGCATCGTATTGGTAATAATCAAAACACCGCATAGTCCTAGATTTCCCATATCCATCGAAAAAAGCGGAAGTATAGCCCAGCCAGCAGGCAGATAGAATCCTGCTGCCACCAACAGAACAAATGGCATCCGCAGCCATGGAAACATCCGCTTTCCTAAAACATTTCCCAAAAAGCAAACTGGAATCAACAAAAAAAGCTGCAACAAAACCAGCACCCACGCCAGCTGCACCGACTGGATTCCTGTGAGTATAAGACTCAATCCCGCTCCGCCAGCCAATACTGGGTTTTGTATAAACAAACCATCCCAAAATGCGCGCCTGCGTCTTCTATGAATTCGGTTTTGCTGTTTGTTGGGATTTTCCATACAGCAGGCTCCCCCTCCTTCTAAAATACAAAACCACTCTGTCGAGCAAAGGGCTTACCGCGCCAATCAATAAGATTGCAAAACATCCGCCCTGTTCATAGGCGCCAAAATTTCGCAGCAGCATAATCAAAAGCCCGCCTAACACCCCATACAGACATTTACCCACAGAAGTGCGAGGGCTGGTGCAGGGGTCGCTTGCCAAATAGCAGGCACAGAAGAGAAGGGAGCCGGACAGCAACTCATATTTTACTGAAATTACCGCTCCTCCCAAAAGCCTTGGGAAAACAGCTGCATAAAGTGCCGCTGTTATGACAAAAAACGCTGTTGGACGCCAATCTGCACTTTTGCGGATAATTAAAAAAATAGCTCCTGCTATAATAACAGCCGCTGCTGTAGCGCCCATGGGGCCTTCATAACGTCCCCACAGCATTTCAAAAGGCATAATTTCCGGTTGGATTCCATTTTTCAGCAACGCTGCAGAACAAGGCTCCACTGGAAGGTTTTGTGCTGTCAGGGTCAGGGACATCCCGCTTTTCATACTATAATAGGAGAATACCTGTTCTGGCCAAAGTACTGTTACAAAAGCTACTCCAGCTGCAGCCGGATTAAAGGGGGTTCTTCCTGTTCCACCAAAAGGCTCTTTGGCGGCCAAAATTGCAAACAGGTCTGCTGTTATCACAATCCAAAAAGGCACATTGGCTGGCATCAACAAAGCAATTATCGCACCAGTAACCAGCGGGGAGGCATCAGTAATCCAAATTCTTCTTCCGGTTACGAGCTGGAAAAGAATATAAGCCAGCAAGCAAGTAATCATAGAAACCATGATTACCATTGCTGCCCGCCACCCATGATACACTACCGGCAAAACAGACGTTATCAATAAGACTGCCAGCATATCCCACATCATTGCACTGGAGCTGTGCCGGGAATGCAAACCTATTCGATTATCTTCCAAAAGCTTCACACCAGTCCACCCCTCTTCCGAAGCTCCGCAGCCTGTTTCATACAAGCCGGCAAATTGATTCCAGAGGGACACACCATCTGGCACACTCCGCATTGACAGCAATCCTCTACCCGCCACAACATTTTTTGCGGGATAGGCTCCTGTCCCAGAGCTTCCTGTACCAGCCATGGCTCCAGCCTCTTAGGGCAGGCTCTTTGACATTTCCCACATCCAATACAGGGAAAAACCCGGTCATCCAGTTTTTGCTCTTCTGGTTTCCAAGCTGTAAGGCACCGGCTTGCCGCCACTACAGGCGTATCTCCATCCACTACCGTGTGACCTCCAAGCTTATTTCCCATTACCGCAACGCAGGGACGGGTTCCTGCTCCGCAATATTCCAGTAAATCCTGGATACGAGTTCCAATTGGCACCCACAAAATCTGCGGTTTTGAAACCGCATCCCCAGCTATCGTTATGGCTGTGTGAGTTTGTGGTATCCCTTCCTTCACTGCCTTTGCCAAAGCAGCGGCAGCCTGTGGCCCAATGCGGGCTGTGGATTCCTTTTCCTCCTCCTGATACAGTATCCAGGCAGGATATCTGGTTCCCAGCTCCAGAGAATATGCTGCCGGCAAATTTTCCATGGCTCTTCCCACTTCTCTGGAATTCCAGGCAATTTTTTGCTGAGAGATTCCCAAAAACTCTGCGAGAATTTTCAGGCCCAACAATACATCATCCTGATACTTCAGAAAAAAAGGGCCATCAGGATACAGCGGTTCATCTTCTAAAGCATCCACAGCAATGGAAGAAAGCGGCTGAGCTGCGGCACTCTCCATCCATTTCCATAATGTTTCTCCGCTGCACTCTTCGATAATCCCGCTATATTTTGCGATTTCAAAAATATTTTTTTCAGTATGAGGCTTTTTCCGTTTTTCCTCTTGTTTTCCTGGCATCAGCTCCAAAACCACACACAACACTTTTCCTATTATGGGGTGTTGGATTTCCCGATACGCCTGTACTACACCGTCTTCGGGAGCAAACCCGCCTTCTTCTCCCAGAAGGTCTCCCTTTTTTACGGCAGCACCTACTGGAAACAATCCCACTCCCTTTGGGTATAATGGGACCAGAACCTGCCCGGGACACCAGGGAGTTATTTCCTGACAAGGAACTTGTTCTCCCAGAGCCAGTCGTATTCCTCTTGGGAATAAACGCTTCATATCATCCCTCTTTTCTGGAATTTTATTTGCGGAGGTGTTCCCATGAAAATACAAATTTTAGCCCCAACCTGTTTTCTGGCCATTCTTTCGCCAGAAGAAACTGCCGCCCTGGGGCTTACTTTTGGGGACGCTCCCCCAAACCGATGGGCAAGTCTCCATTGCCGTCTGGCCGCAGTCCGCATTTTTTCACAAATCATCCGCCAATATTCATTTCCCCCTGTGACGGGGCGTGTTTTTCTGCAAGCTTCCCGCTTGCCTTCGGGAGAAGCGGTTTTGCTCTTTCGGCTTTCTTCTCAAAAACAAAGCCGATACAGGCTTCCCAAGCAGCATATAGAAGTCGTTTTTCAATTCAGCCAAGCAGAAGATTTATTCCGTGCCTCTCATGCTATGCTCCACATCTTCCCCGACATACCTTCTTGTCTCTATCGCTGGCCCTCTAAGAGGACATCATGGAGACTTATCCTGTCTGTCAAGTTAAAACAATACCCATCCATCTGCTGTATCATGGGAGAATATTCCAATCGCTGCGGCAGCGGCCGCTTATCTTCGGCTTATACAAAAGAGCACGGTATTTTTATCTGCAAAAACGCCATCCAAAACCTATGTGGATTTCATCAAAAAGATTGAAGTTTCTTCAAAGCCTGAGCCGGATTAGCAGCCCGGAACACCCCGGTTCCCGCAACACAAATATCTACGCCTGCCTGCGCACAAGCCACTATCGTTTCAGGATTGATTCCTCCATCAACTTCCACCAAGATATGAGGCGCACGTTCTTTAATGCGGCGGACTTTTTCCAGCATGGGCTCCATAAATGTTTGACCGCCAAATCCAGGCTCCACGGTCATTACCAATACCATTTCAACTTTATCCAGCCAAGGCCATAACATTTCTACCGGTGTTGCCGGTTTTAGTACCAATCCAGCTTTTGCACCACCCTGATGGATGGCATCTATCGTCTGTCCTATGGGGTCATCACATTCTATATGAAAAGTAATATCATCTGCGCCTGCTTTAATAAAAGAAGGGATATAGAAAAGGGGATGTTCCATCATCAAATGAACATCAAATGGAACGTTGGACAAAGGCCGAAGAGCCGCAACTAATTCATGTCCATAACTAATATTGGGCACAAAATGGCCATCCATAATATCCAAGTGGATATAATCGGCTTCGGATACCTTTTGGATTTCCTCGCCCAGCTTTGTAAAATCCGCCGCCAACACAGAAGGGGCAATCTTCATAATGAATTTACCTCGTTTTCCTTTAAAATCGGCATTATCTGCCATATGCAACATCTTTCCTTTTTATTCTATCGTATTTTCCTCTTCTTTTCAAGATTTCTGTTAATCGAAAGGGCCTTCCGGCAAAACCGGAAGGCCCTTTTTATAGAAAGCGGAACAGCGGTTAGGGGGTGCCGCTGCTTTATCCGCTTTTTATTCTATGACAATACGAAAAAAAATGTGATGGTTACAGGCTTACCAATCCCCATCGTCAGAATTAGAAGAAGAGGATTTCTCCTCCAAAGACTCTGTTGGTTCTTGTTTCTCTGCATTTTCCTGTGAGGTTTTATTTTTTTCAAAGGCTGCTTTATCCTTGCTATATGTTTTCCAAAACACCAAGCATAATAAAACCAATGCTATCGCCGTAATAACCCGTAAAGTCCAACCCCACACGCCTTCAAACAAATTTACCTCTGTCAGCGCGTTCGCAAGCCACCAACCGCCTAAAACAAGGAAAAAAGCTCCAGCAAGATAGAAAACTTTGTTTTCTTTCCCCATCCGAAAAATCAAAATGAGGCCCACCACAAGCCACATACCTGCATATACATATTCCACTTTACTTCCCGCCTTTCAACCGAAAAGGATTTTAAATTCCGGTGAAACATCCAATTTTTGGATTATGCGCAGAATCTGGAAGTTTTTTTCTCTTCCTGCAAATGTACCTGACGGACACGTTCCCTGTGGACAACCTTTCGAATCTTCCGCTGCTTCTTTTCCTGCCGCAGCTGAAGGAAGCAGGAGCTCAACACAAAAAATTGCATTAGATGCTGTACCACCTGCAGACTGACAATCCCATCATCCATCATGATTGAAAGCAAAGCCATAAAAATGCCAATTCCACAGATTTTCAAGCTGTCTTTTCTTTTGGGCCTATACCAAAAAAACATTCCAATAATTGCGCATAATAAAAGGATTCCGCTTATCAGATTTCCCATAACACCCTCTCCATTCGCTCATATGTTCGATTTTCTTTATTTTAGCATGGATATTTTTAAAAATCAAGAGAATCCAAAGAAAAAATCGAACATTTTTTCGAATCTGGCAGCAATATATGATTTCCAATAAGCTTCACCGGCAACAGCATTATTGTACCCGATGATTTTGGGCTTTTCAAGGCTTGTTATACAAATTGCCATCATATAAAAACAACCGGACAGAACTCTAAAGTTCTTGCCCGGTTGTTTCTAAATTTTATCAGGATTTTGTCATATTAACAGATTCAGGCTCTATTTTTTCTTCTAACAATACACACCGCAAAGCCGCAGCCTGCCACAGCAAGAACAGCAACCAACCAAATCACATTGGTGGAATCACCAGTAACAGGAGATTGAGGTTTGCTGGTTTCGTTCTCCTGACTGCCGTTATTCTTGTCATCATCAGGCTTGGAAGTATCACCATTATCGGAAGCATCTCCGTCATCGTTAGTGCTCAAGTTCTGGATAGCAGCTTTCAGTTCTTCCACAGCCTCATCCACTACTCCCTGGTCATCTTCGCTCAGAGTTTCGTCTGCCAGAACTGCCTTGGCATTCTGGAAGGCTGCCGCAAACACTGCAACACTTTCGGCTGTGTATCCGCTCAAATCCATTCCTTCGGCCTTATTTACCAAATCCTCCAGAATCGACTTGTCTGCCTTAAAACGCTGAGCAAGAATCGCGTTCAGCAATGCTTCTGCTGCCGGCTCTATGTCTTCTTCCATGGCATCGCCGTCATTATAAATGTCCTTAGCTGCTGCCAGTGCGTCGATAAGCTGCTGCCAGTTATCCTGCACATACTTGTCAGATTCAGCCATCATTTCATCTGCCTTGGCAATCAGCTGCTCCAGCATGGTCTTGTCGCCCTGGGTCAGTCCCAGGCCCCAGATACCTTTCAGCAGGTTGTCCCATGCCGCATTGACTTCTTCCTGGGTTGCCTTTTCATTGTCCAGAACTGCCTTTGCCTCTGCCAGGGCATCCTCAAAGAACTTCTTTGCGCTGTCCGTCACACCTTCGGTGCTCAAAGCCAACGCATACTCATAGGTCTTTTGCAGCAGGGTTTTGTTAGCAGAAATCGGCGCAGACAGTTGAATGAATTCAAACTTATCTAAGTTCCATCCACCAGTAAGTACATTCAACCTAATGGTATACGTACCCGGTTCTGTAAAAGTCACTGTATCAGTAACTCTCTGATAATTCTGCCATCCTCCTGTTGTTGGTAAGTTTGTCACAGCAAGAGATTCTCCATTAGCTAGAAATTCGACCTGTCCCATTGCGTTATTAACACTGACTTTATAATTGAGCTTATATTCTCCGGCGTTTTCAATATGAACTTGGTACTCCATCCAATCTCCATCATCAATATACGCCGCATAAGAACCATCGTTTTCCAGCTGAATACCACTTTGCTGTGTAAAGTCTTCTCCTTCAACGGTAATTACTTTCGATTCATCAATCATGGTAAAGCTATAAGTATCACTATAAACCATCGGCTCTGCCATAACACAGGAAGCTACACGCCAGTAATAAGTTTTGCCAAAATCCAAATCAGGCAGGGCTATTTCGGAATCTGAAGTCATTTGTGTAAACACAATATCTGTAAACGCAGAATCCGTTGCAACTTCTACCTGATAGGTAGTTGCATTGCTGCAAGGAGTCCAGGTCAGATAGTCAGGCTGTGAAATATTCTCCGCTTGATTATCAGGTCTTTGCAAAGTAACTCTTTCCACAGAATCGAATAGGGATTTCCCAGTCATAGCCTCTACTGTATTGATAATGTGAGTTTTCAACTCGTCGTAACCTTCCGGCTTTTCCGGCCAGCTGAACTTATTGTCAACCCAGGTATTGCTTCCATAGCCTTTATCAATGGTTCCTTGCTCCATAGACCATACCAAGTTGTTTTCTACTGTAATATTGTCAACTCCATCGTCCATATAGAGTGGGAAGGTCCAGTGCATTCCTTTTTCCGTTTTGATAATAATATTATTGGAGTAGCGGTTGTCATTTCCACAACCCCAAGCGTATAGTCCGCCGCCATCTTCAACGCCTGTCATATATTCGTCCACAATATTATATTCGATTACATTATTACGGCTATGTGTAAATTCTTTGACTTCTTCTCGTGTATAATCTTTGTGAAGTTCCAAATCATCCCAACGGAATCCATATTGACGGTCCATATTTCCAAAGAAATCCCATGCAGCAGAAAATTTATCAGAATTAAAACCTACTGCAACTTCTCCAAGAATCGTTACTCCGGCATAAGGAGACTTAGAAATATAGTTATAACTGATGGTATTTGAGCCACTCTGATATAGTGTAATACCAGCTGTATGCGGATAAGGAGCGAGTCCTAAATCATGGATGTTATTGTACATTACAGTATTATTTTTGTTAACATCCAATGTTCCAGGTCCATAACCAAAGAAATTCACGCCTCCGCTTCCCAAGTCACCAAGCTCATTTCCAAGAATCTCAATGTTTTGTGCATGATGGCTCAGTGTAATGCCATAGGAGCCAGAATGCTGAATTGTGCAATTGATAATCTGGCAATTTTCCGCATTTTGAAAATAAACCGAAGCATCAGGATTTTCAGTGTTTCTTATTACATCGTATTGGTCAAACTGACTTTCCGGCAAACGGTCATTATATTCAATTACCAAATTACTCAGAGTAATGTGATGGACGAGATTTTCCCAATTTTTATCTTCATCATCGCCCTGGAATCGAACCAATTCATAAGGAACAGGTGCGACAACCCTTTTGCTCGTAAAGTTGCTGTCTTTAGGCCAGTAATAGACCTTTCCTTCACGGCTATTTACACACCACTCACCCGGCTGGTCCAGATATTTAATGTCATTCAGAATATTATACCAGCCGCCTTCTTTTGTATTAAAACTATTCATGTTATCGCCCAAATTACTGGGATTATAGGAATACAGATAGGCGGTGTTATCCTCTTCATTGATTTCAGTCAGCAAGGGCAAAGCATTCCAAAACATGACGGTCATACAGTTAACCTCAATGTCGGGATTATCTGTTAAACCATCTAATTCTCCTTCGTTAAAACGGACTTTAATGCCTTTTTCAGGATTTAATTCCAAAAACTTACTGTCCTCTTCGCCAATTGCACCTGAAAACTGGGGCCAGGTACGAAATTGTTTGGTTTCCATTTGTTGAGAAATCTGCTGACATTCTCCGTCCACATACAAGTCGTGGAATCTCCAGCCGGTCTCAATATCAGCTACATACAGGTTTCCTTTTGCTTCCTCTGCCATATAAGGAACTTCTTCTTCCAAGGGAACCCATCCAGTAATGTCCTTTCCTCCGGTAATGACTGCCTGTTCACCGGGATACGAGGTATATACAATGGGTTTTCCGGCTTCACCGCTGTCTTCTGGTGTAAAAATGATGGTTTCTTCCTGATAATATTCTCCGCCTCGCAGATATACGGTAACACCGCCATCCGGCAGAGTTTCCAACTGACGGATGGTATCACGAGCTTTCTGCAATGTTGCAAAGGGAGCTTCCTCTGTACCCGGATTCTCATCGGAACCGGTTGTGGAAACATAATAGAAAGTGCTGCATTCTGCTGTCTCATACACTGTAACCTTGCAGGAAGCCATTTTTGTAGGGTCTGCTGTTGATGTTGCGGTAATTACGGTTGTTCCTTCTCCTTGTGCAGTAACCATTCCGCTTTCCTTGTCAACAATGGCCACTTCTTCGTTGCCGCTACTCCATATTACACTCTTATCCGAAACTGTGGAGGGCGTTACTGTAGCATTCAGAAGTACCTTTTCTCCTTTTTCCAGGCTGACTTCCGTCTTGTCCAGTTCTACTTTTTCTACAGGGATAGTAGTTTCAACTCCCACCACTTTCACATTGTCGAAAATTGCCTGAGCGCCGCAAGCAGAAAGTTTGATTCCTCCACAAGTTGTCGGGGCTCCATAGTTTCCGCTGTCCTTTCCAGTAAAAATCGCTTCTCCATACTCTTCATCTTTCGGGGCACAGTATGCGCTGACCGTATCCCCCGAAAAGACTAGCTTTATTTTATATAGCTTGCCGGGTTCCAGCTCATAGGAAGATTCTTCCACTTTATTTCCACCTGAGCTGTAATGATACTTGTTGAGTTCAAAAGTCTGAGAAGCCCGGCGATACATAATTTCCCAACGCTGCTCGGGACTGGTATGCGAACGTCCTGCCAAGCCCACATTGTCATATTGTTTCATGCCAGCATCGCCATGGTCAATCCATTCTTCAATGGCAAAATCGGCTTCCACAGAATAGTCTTGCCATTCGGACTTTCCGGGAAACAAATCTATCGATGTTCCCCACTCTCCATCAACCGGGCGGAGCCTCATAACATAGTTCCCGGTGCCGTCGTCCACTACATTAACTTCCGCTGATTCGGGAACCTGCCATTCTTCCCGAAGGCTTCCGCTGTCAAAATTATCCTCAAACAGCACCTCAGGTGTAATGCCGCCTTCAGAGTCGGATTCCTGCGCTGTAACAGATACAGCAGCCATCTGTAATGCAACAACAGCTGCAAGCGTACCACAAAGTACTTTTTTAAAATACTTTTTTAAGCCATACACCTATTACACAACTCCTTTTTTATAACCTATAGAGAAAGCAACCGCCCCATTTTTTGAAATCATGGGGCGGTTGCCTCCTTCAAAAAATAATTTTCCCGAAAGTCTGGGTAATAAAAGGCTTTTATACCGTTTTTCTGCGCCGTACCAGTGTAGCTGCTCCCAATACCATAGCAGCAAATATCATGATAATCCACTGCATATTTTGGCTGTTATCTCCAGTAGCGGGGGTTTCAGACTGATTGCCTTCGGCGCTGTTGTCATCAGTCGGTTTCTGAACGGAACTGTTACCATCATTGTTATCATTCTTGCCATCATCAGGCTTGGAAGTATCACCATTATCGGAAGCATCTCCGTCATCGTTAGTGCTCAAGTTCTGGATAGCAGCTTTCAGTTCTTCCACAGCCTCATCCACTACTCCCTGGTCATCTTCGCTCAGAGTTTCGTCTGCCAGAACTGCCTTGGCATTCTGGAAGGCTGCCGCAAACACTGCAACACTTTCGGCTGTGTATCCGCTCAAATCCATTCCTTCGGCCTTATTTACCAAATCCTCCAGAATCGACTTGTCTGCCTTAAAACGCTGAGCAAGAATCGCGTTCAGCAATGCTTCTGCTGCCGGCTCTATGTCTTCTTCCATGGCATCGCCGTCATTATAAATGTCCTTAGCTGCTGCCAGTGCGTCGATAAGCTGCTGCCAGTTATCCTGCACATACTTGTCAGATTCAGCCATCATTTCATCTGCCTTGGCAATCAGCTGCTCCAGCATGGTCTTGTCGCCCTGGGTCAGTCCCAGGCCCCAGATACCTTTCAGCAGGTTGTCCCATGCCGCATTGACTTCTTCCTGGGTTGCCTTTTCATTGTCCAGAACTGCCTTTGCCTCTGCCAGGGCATCCTCAAAGAACTTCTTTGCGCTGTCCGTCACACCTTCGGTGCTCAAAGCCAACGCATACTCATAGGTCTTTTGCAGCAGGGTCTTGTCAACCACATGAACCACCACAGTGGCTTCCAAATTTTGCGGATTACTCAAACCTATTTTTTCGAGCGGGTTCGTGAATGTTGCCTTTAAAGTATAGGTTCCAGCTTTATTTGCCTGATAACCGTCATCGTTCCACTGCACAGGCAGAAGATAGGAAGTCCCATCCTCCAAAATAACGGGAACTCTGCTGGGAAGTTCCAAGGACTCAAATTTTGTTCCGACAGATACAGTTGTTTCTTGTGCTGGAATCTCTGAAACTGTACCTACAGATACTTCTGTATCTCCTCCGAACAATTCCAACTCATAAATTCGTGCAATTTTTGTTCCTTGATAAGCTTGTACCGGCTCGGGAATATAAAGTCTAATATATCTTGCTTTAATTGTCTGGTCCAATGTACACTCTGTAATAGTTTCCGTATTTCCGGTCACTTCATCAGCCGTTATCCAATCTTCATCATTAGAGCCAGAAGGTGCCTCCAAATTGGAATACTGCAAAGAGAAATCCATTGTATTTTTGTCCATACCTTCACCGGCAATGTTCGCATGATACACACGCCAGCCAACAATCTCTTTCTCTTCACCCAAATCAACAACTGCCCATTGAGGAGTTCCTCTATCCGAACACCATTTGGTTTCAATATTACCATCTGTCAGGCATTCTTTCTGTTCAGTGGGCCAATCTGTATGAGAAGATACTTCCACTACTTCTTTATTCAACGCAACATTATTATTGACAGTAATATACCATTTTCCCACTGCCTTACCGTCTACCATAGCTTTTACCATCGTGCTGCCTTTACTAATAGCAGTCACTGTACCATCCTGGTTTACCATGGCAACAGATGGATTGGAGGATATCCATGTGAGTTCCTCTGGCAAAGAATCATTATCCAAATCTTTAGTATTTCCCAACACCATGTTGACTTCCTGGATTTCTACAGTAGAATCCGTATCCTCCAGCCAGCCGCCTTCTGCCTCTGCTACTGCAACAATCTTATCGTACAATTCCTGATATCCATCAGGCGGAGTGCTCATGTTAGAAGAAGAAAGATTATCGGTAAAGGTATTGTCACCCTTGTTTACCGTACTAGTCTGAGGTGCCCAAATACGGTTCCCTTTCAAAATGGTACCATCCACTTCATCGTCCATATAGAGCGGATAGACCCAACCGTGTCCGGATTCAGACTTATAGATAATATTTTCTTCAAACAGGTTTCCAACATCACATCCCCAAGTATACAAGCAACCGCCATCATCGGTTTTCATCATGTATTCTTCGGTAATATTGTGACGAATTACATTATATCCATCGTGCTTGAATTGTTTTACTTCTTCACGAGTAAAATCGCCGCCATCTGGATGCAGCTGCAATCTAATGGGGTCTAACTCTTCATAACGGGCGCCATACTGGCCAAAGAAATTACCATAAGAATCCACACCAAAATGACGAGTTCTCTCGGCATCTCCCGGGATAAATCCGCTCATAACCTGCCAGTTGGTTCCTGCAACAGAAATTGAGGAATAGGGGACATTTTCAATCTTATTGTATTCGATTTCATTGTGGTTACTGCCAAATATACTAACAGCACCTGCATGCATATAGGGAGCAAGACCCAAATCAGAAATGTAATTCCGTCTAATTACATTGTGATGGTTAACGTCCAGGGTACCTGCACCATATCCCATCAGTTCAATTCCACCTGCTCCGGTTCCAACAATGCTGTTCCCTACAATTTCGTTATTCTGAGCATAATGGCACAGGGCAATACCATAAGTACCAGTATTCTTAATTTTGCAGCCTTCAATCACACAGTTTGCAACGCCATCCATATAAATAGCTGCATCGGGATTTTCACTATACCGCTTTACCCAGTCAGAGGGGAATTCATCTTCCGGAAGACGGTCTGTGTAGGAAAACTCCAAATCTTTGAGGGTAATATACTCAACCTGATTTTCAAAGTTTTCTTCTTCTTTATCTCCCTGGAATTCCACAATCCGATAGGCCTTAGGAACGATTACCTTTTGTGTTTCCAAGTCCTCGTCTTTGGGCCACAAATAAACTTTGCCATTCTCAGAATCTACACACCATTCTCCAGCTTCATCAATATATTTATAAGCATTCATGATGTTATAGGTTCCAGCACTACTGTCAAAAATCGAACCATCCACAAAATAGAGCGGATTGTACGAATTCATATAGGCAGAATTTTCTTCATAATCAAAGTCTCTCAACACGGGCAATGCATTCCAGAATCCAACTGCCATCAAATTAATCTCAATGTCGCCATTGTCGGGCAATCCCTCCAGGCTGTTGTCTCCAAAATAGATTTTATGGCCCTTTTCCGAATCAAATTGGGGATTGACATTATCATTGATAGAAAGGTCGAATTTAATCCAATTTTTAAAGCTGTCACTATTTACCTGACGAGAAACCTGCTGACGTTCTCCATCAATGTACAAATCATGGAATCTCCAACCTTTTTCTACATCAGCTACATAAATATGACCTTTGGCTTCTTCGGTAGTATATGGAAGATTTTCATCTGCCTTTTCCCAATTTGTAATCTCCTTACCGCTTGTAATCACGGCTTCCTCACCAGGATAAGAGGTATATACAATGGGCTTTCCAACTTCACCGCTGTCTTCCGGTGTAAAAGTAATGGATTCATCCTGATAATATTCACCGCCGCGCAGATAGACCGTGACACCGCCTTCTGGCAACACTTCCAGCTCACGAATCGTGTCGCGAGCCTTTTGTATCGTGGCAAAAGGTGCTTCCTCAGTACCGGCATTCTCATCTGAACCGTCAGGAGAGCCATAGTAGAAGGTCTCACACTCTGCAGTTTCATATACCGTTACCGTACAACTATCCGTTTTAGATGAATCGGATGCTGATGCTGCTGTAATGGTCGCCGTGCCTGCTGCTACACCAGTTACTGTGCCATTTTCGTCCACAACAGCTACATCCGTATTGTCACTGCTCCAAATCAAATTTTTGTCCGAAGCAGTGGAGGGGCTTATAGTTGCCAGCAAAAGGATTGTTTCACCTTTTTCTATATTGGCCTCATTTTTGTCCAGTTCTACTTCTTCTACTGGAATTTTTGTCTCCACACCGATAACTTTTACATTATCCACCGACATATCACATCCGCCGCTCTCAAATCCTATGCCTCCATAGGAAAGAGCAGGGCCGTTGCTTCCATCATCAACAAAACTAAGTATGGGTTCTCCATACTCTGCTCCCTTTTCCGTAACATAAGCAAAAACGGTCGTTCCAGTAAAGTCCAGCTTAAGCTGATAAGTTTTCCCGACCTCCAAAGGATACTCCGTTTTGGCAATCGTGTGTCCCGCATTACTATAAAACTTATTCAATTCCAAAATCTGGGACTCCCGACGATAATAAAGACCCAGTTTGCTTCCATTTTGAACATGACCCATCAATCCCAGGCAGTCATACTGCTTCATGCCGGCATCTCCATGGTCAATCCATTCGTTAATAACAAAGTCAGCTTCTAAAGAATAATCCGTCCATTCAGCCTTGTTTGTATTTAAATAAGCTTTTCCATCCCACGGTACGCCGCGAATTTGAAACCAGTTATTCCCCTGGTCATCATTTTTAATCGTATATTCTCCTGTTTCAGCAAACTCCCAACCAGAAGGGATTTCTCCGTTCTCAAAATCTTCTTCTAATAAAACCGTATTTTCTGTCTGCACACTTTCTTCCGGAACCACTTTGGCTGACCCTATCATTTGCAGTCCGATTACAAGAGCCAGCATTCCGCTTACAACCTTTTTTACTGTTTTCCCTTTTAACAATGACAATTATAATACCTCCCTTATTTTCAAAATTTGCAGCTGTTGTCCTATTGACAACTACTAACACTCTCCTCCTTTCCATAACTAAATTTTAGGACACTCCTAGAATACTATCGAAAAGCAGCATTTTTCAACTGTAAAAAAGGATGATTCTACTGTAATTTTGTATTATTATGTCTTTTGTAGAAAAAAACATAAAAATTGGTGCTGAAAGTACAACTTCCAGCACCAATTGTCTACACAAAATAACCTTTTGCAATATTAGTAATGTTTCTTATAATCAGCTGTTTCCTTGTAACAGTCCCGCCAACTGTGCCAGCAAATCACCGCTTCCTGAGACTCGGATACTATCTACTTTTTCACAAATTCTTTCCAAATACTCTAATTCCTTCAAGCGGTACAGGGTTTTGTTTTCGTCCATCATTTTCGCTGTGTTTAACAAAGAACGGGTAGAGGCGACTTCTTCTCTTCGGGCAATTACGTTTGCTTGTGCCTTTTTTTCTGCCATAAGCACCATATTCATAATTTGACGGATTTCTCCTGGCAAAATAATATCGCGAATACCGGCTTGCGTAAATTTCACAAACATTTCCGCCTCATTTGCCTGTAGCTTTTCGAGCACGATTTTGGACATTTCCTCCCTTCCTTCCAAAATCTCATCCAAAGTGTGAGCTCCTACATACTCCCGTAAGGCCATCTGAATCATGACGTGAACATACTCTTCATAATCATTGGTACCCGAAAAAGCCCGAACATAATCTGTTATCCGATATCCACAAACCACGCTGATACGCAGAGCCACTTTATCCCGAGAAAGGATTTCCTGTCCGGTCACCGTGATTTGCTGCAACCGGGTATCTACCAAGTCCGCACTGACACGTACTGTGTTTTTCCAGAAAAAATAGACGCCGGCATCCAGCAGCCTTACAAATTTTTGGTCGTAATAAAGCCGCGCTTTTTGATACTCTCCCACTTCTAAGCGGGTAAAATAAGCCGTCGGGATTTTGGAAAAAATATATCGCGGCACTTCCTCCGATACTTCTGGCTGAGAAATTTCCACTTTTTGAAATTCATGCCGGTCATTTCCACTCCAAAAAGCATACTTTCCGGCTGGGAGGATTTCCTGAAATTGCCCATTGACAAAATGCAAAAGTATTTCTTCGTTTACTGCTTCTGCTGTAACTGTCTGCGCAGCTATTTGTGCATCCTGAAGCAAAACTTCCAGCGGGCAAAATTCAGACTCCAGTTTTTGCGAAGTGGGGACAACTTCAATGTTTTTCCTGCTTCCAAAAGTGCGATACTTTCCGGGAGAAAGGAGCTTACGATATCTCCCGTTTTGAAACAAGAGGCCTCTTTCGTTTTCGTGAATTACTGTTTTCATCTATGTACAACCTCCTGGTAAAGTAGTCGGCATCCAGCCTCCGATGAGCCCGCTGCGGCCAAAAAATTGAGATTCCTTTCCTCTCAGCGGAAGCCTTGCTCTGGCCGAGAGAAAACAAAACCGGTATCCTTTTTTGGGCAGGGCAGCAAGCCCATTTCTGCCTAAAAGTATTTTCCGGGGAATATTCCCCACAAAACACTATCGGCAGTACGTTGGCTGCTATGCTTAGTAAAAATAAATTTTCCGGAGGGGACTTGAACCCCGTCCCTGCATAGCAGGGATTGCCACCTTTTACGGCAAAACCTCTTTAGCATACGCTTTGGCACTCCTTGCGCACTATGGTGTACTCCATATACACACAAACAAGACGATTTGCCATCACCATTATACCTGTGAAAAACACCTGCATCACGGAAAAAAAGTTGCGAACTATGTTTATAGTCCGCAACTTTTTTGTTGTTTCAGCCTTTCCCGTATTAAATTTACAAACTTTTCAGGGCCAACCACACGTATCATTGGACCAAAGGATAACACCCTGATTACCAATTCCGTTTCGTCCTCACAATCATACTGTATCGTTACCCGATACCGGTTTTCTGATATTTTTTCTGCACGTCTTTCAAAATGAGCAAAATGAAACAGCACCCTTTCCAATGCATTGCGCTGGTTTATCACTTCAAGCTCTACCCAAGAACGTGGAGATGTCCATTGTAAAGAAATCGCTCTCGGTTTCTCCAAAATCCGGCTGCAGGAAATGATTCTTCCAAGATTGAAAATCTGTCCATATCGATGTCCAGATGCATACAATCGAAATTTATCATCCTTTTCCGAATATTCCAAACGGACAGGAAAACACACCACATCCCGGGAATTTCTTCCATCCGGTGCATACTGGATTCGCAAAGCTTCCCCTGACTTGGTTGCCTCCAAAATTACACGAAAAATTTGAATATACTGCTCATCTTCAAATGGGTCGCCATCCCCATACTTATCAAATACCCGATAGTCTTCCGGCATAAACAATGGCTCCACGTTTTCAAGCCCCGAAAAATCTACTTCAAACAGACGAATTCGGGCATCCAGGCTAATCGCTTTCAACCATTGTTTTTCCAATGTGGTCAACGGCATCGTCGGGGCATGACGCAGCGGCGTATGATATTCTTCATCCAGCAGCTGCCATTCCTGGTTTTTCAAAGCAGGCAAAATAGTAAACACGCTTTCTGAAAAAGCATACTTTCTAATAATCCTTTCCATTTCCTCTTTACACAGCCCGCCCTCGACTGCCCGGCGCAAAATTTGTGCTACCGTATAATAATAAATCCCATAGACTTCGTGGAAAAGCATCCGTTCCTCTCCTCTTTATTCTATCCCATAGATTTGGTACATTTCCTCTAAGTCCTTACGAAACCGTCCTTCTATGGATGGTTGAGAAATATGCAAGTCTGTTATACGACAAATAAAAGTCCGTATCCAAGGAAGCATCTCATTTACATCATACACTTTGGCCGAAAAGCGGCAAGTGTTTCTATCAAGCCTTTCTACTGTGCCACAGCGTTTTTCCCGAAGCAGTCTCTGATAAATATATTCTTCTCTGTCGGAAAAGTGCACGAGGAAAGAAACTGACTGTAATTTTTCTTCTGGCCTTCGCCCCTGTACTCCCCACATATGTTTTTGCATTTTTTCCAGCATCTTTCGATACTCATCAAAATCTGCCGATATTCCCCCTGCTTTCACCTGAGAAATCAAATCCAAACGAAAAGCTCTGATATATTTTTTTGAAAGGTCATATCCCATCAGATACCGTCTTCCCGTCTGGACACTAACGAAAATCCGCAGGGGCACCGCCTGTACACAAATATTTTTCTTCTGCCGGTGGCTATGAGAAACAAAAGAAACAATTCTCTTATTTCTCATAGCTTGAAACAGGCTGCATAGAATCTCACTTTCCATAGCATGTGTAATATAATGATGCTTAAAAACAAAAGGGTCCTCTATGTCTTCCAGTTTATCCAACAGATAACTGCCAATTACGCCATCCATTCCGGCTTCTGAAAAAAAGCAGATAGCATCTTTCCAGGAAGATAAATCAAAATCTTCCCCGCGCCGATATATTGTCTGTTTTCCCTTTCGCTGAGAGCAGATAATTCCCAAAGTTTCATATTCCTTCAGCTTTTTACGAATGGTAGACTCATCAAATATTCTGGGATTATGAAAATGGGACAAATATTCCTTATCCATAATTTCCATAATGCTACCCAGAGATTTTTCTTCGTCAGCTGTATTCAAAATATCCAGAAGGATAAAATGCAGGGTAATATCACCGGAGGTAAAACTGCGGGCTTTCAGTGCCTGATACAAAGGGTTATGCCGGACACGTCTGCTGTCAATGGAAAGGAAAACATTTTTCCCATGATTCCCCTGGCGGAAAAACATGTATTCTCCTACATAACTTTCAATCCTTCTTCGTTCGTTATCATAAGAGCGCGGGCTTTTTTGATGGTATTCATTTCGGCTTTTAAAGCCATATATATAAAACTCATTCATATAATCCCGAATACGCTCGAAATTTTTAATCAGCTCCGAATATGCCATTGTGCGCACCTCATATTTTCGTGCCGATAGCCCCTATGGTATCAAGTTTCTTCTTCATCTCTCTTAGAAAATTCGCGCGGTGTACAATGATAGGCCTTTTTGAATAATTTATAGAAATAGGTACTGTTTTCAATACCGATTTCCTTGATAATCTGATTAACCGTATAGTCTGTATTCTGCAGCAAGGTAGCCGCTTTGCTCATTCTCAGGTTTACGATATATTCATTGAGAGAAAGCCCTGTACTTTCTTTAAACTTATGCATAATATACCGAGGCGAAAGTGCAAGAGAATCTCCTATCATTTGGGAAGAGAGATTCACATCACTATAATGAGCTTGCACAAAAGCAATTACCGCACTAATCAGACTATCTTTAGCATTTTCTTCCGCTTCTTTTTCTGTATCCAAAATTGAAGTAATATACTGCTTTAGCTGTTCTATTGCTTCTTCCAGGGTCTCTGATTGGGCAGCTTTTTGATAAATAGCATTAAAATTAATATTGGATAATATTCTTTGTTCCCGTATCATTTCGTTAAATATCATATTAATTTGCGTAATCAACGCCATCATACAGGTAGTAGCGCTGCGATATTGGAAGGTAGAAATGATATTGGAAATTTCTTCAATTGCCACCAAAGTACTATTCAAATTCTTGGTTTGAATTGCTGATTTAAGCTTCACATCCAACTCATATGAATAGTGGCTCTGCTGATTATTTAAATTAAACCGACAGGTCTCATGATACAAAATTTCTCCCAACCCGAACAGATACCGATACTGTAAATATTCACGGGCTTCTTTCAGTAAGTCTGTCAGGCTATGGCGGTTAACCGAATAGTTGCTCAATGAAACGGTTAGTGTTAAATCCAGATGCTCCAATATTAAATTCTGACATTCCTTAATCAGTGGAATGAGGGAATCTTCCAATGCCTCTCCCTCTGTGTATCCTGTGAGCACACACAAAGTATCCGTACTCATAAAAAAGCAGGAGTAGGCACGCTTTTCTGATATTTTTTCATGAATGATATTTTCAACAGCATAGGTCATTAACTGAATATCAGATTTATCAAAATGCGTGTTGCCTGTAATATCTTCGATTTTAAACAGGATAATTCCAACTGGGATATTGCTAATCAACCAGTGTGATGGGTTATGTTTTTTAAACTGCTCCAAACGCTCCGGGGTACTGTCCATAACCATTTGTGACAATTCATATTTCATAACCATAGGTTCATGTTCCTGCTTGGCTTTTTGAAGCAGCTGATTTTGCCGCCAAGTAGTACGATAGGCCTCCCGGAGATAATCAAATTCATTCTGATATTTTTCCGACTCCGATTTTGATTCCCCGAGTCCAGAAATAGAGGTAACAAATTCTTGTACAGGAGAATAAAGCTGTTTCGACACCAACACCAGCATCAGTAATGCAAGGAATCCAAATCCCATACTGATATACAGCATATCGTTTTTCAATTGTATTAAGTCTTCAAAAATATAATCGTATTCCTGTATCAGCACAACCGCATTGCTTTGATTATTTAAATGAATACCAGAGACAATATATGTTTTCCCATCATATTTTGTCTGATAGGTAAAAATACCATCTTCGTTCTCCGCTTCCAGATGATTCCAATAGTCTTTTACCAAATACTGATGAGCTTTTGAAACAGTATTGGCCTCTGTCTCATAAATTTCGCCTAACTGATTACTCAAATAAATATTTCCATGAATTTTATCTTTTTCGGTTTGCGCGCTAATATTCTCTATAAACCAGTTTACGTTTTCGTTTACCACTACATAGCCTTCTGTCCCTTTTGTTGGGTCATTAAATTCATACATAAAGTAGGAAAATACGTAGTATGATTTTTCTGAGCCATTGATGGTATGCGTCACTTTTCGAAGAATGGGCTGCAAACAAGGAATAGAATCCTGACTTTCGACAAAATTTGCCAAGTCGTCCGGGTCAAAGGTACTTGCAGATTCCGTCGAAAAATACTGGTCGTTATTTGCATTATAAATGGTAATAGAGTCAATAGACGGATAAACCATAAGGGATGTATCATGAATTTGCTGCATATAGGTAATTGCATCATAATAATCCATGATATCCGTATACATAACCGTTTTTGTTTTATTATCCATAAATACTTCCATACATAAATTGGAAGTGACCGAACTGAAGTAAGTCATGTTTGCCTGTATTTGATTTAAAATACTTGTATTGGAAGAAGTGATACTGGACATAATCTTTTGATTGGACAAATGGTAGAGTAATAGAGAAAAAGGAATTTGCAATACAACAACGAAAAGCACCAAAAATATCCAAATTTTTTTATAGTACTCTCTTCCGTGCAGTTTCTTGAATATCATCAATGAATCGCTCCCTTATCTATTATCACTTTCTGCGCCGGTATTTCCCTTTCACTGTATATTCAAAATACTTTTCTGCATGGAAAACAGGAATTTTAAACCGAAAAACTCAGAAACAACTTACTAATTTTTATTTATTATATCATTTTTTACCTGTTTTCTCAATAGAAAAAACAGGCAGGCTAATAACGAAACCGGTACCAGCCTACCTGTTTTAAAGATTACAAAAAGTTAATTATTTAACCCTCAGTATATTTGCGACGAAAAACGAAAACAACTGCAAAACCAAACATTAATCCAGTAAACATTAATAACAAATCTGTATTGCTGTCTCCTGTTTCTGGTATCTGGGAATTATTATTTTCATCGGTGGGACTATTCGAAGAAGTTTCATTTCCAGAAGTACCATTGTCCGGCTTGCTGGCGTTATTATCTCCCTTACCATCATCAGTATCGGGCTTACCAGTATCGGCACTCAGATTTTCAATGGCATTTTTCAGCTCAGTTACGGCCTCATCTACCACAGCCTGGTTATTTTCGCTCAGTGTTTCATCTGCCAACACCAGATTTGCATTGTACAGAGCAGCGCGGAATACTGCCACACTTTCTGCTGTATAACCGCTCAAATCCATTCCTTCTGCCTTGTTAACCAGCTCTTCCAGAATCGATTTGTCCGCCTTAAACCGCTGGGCCAAAATTGCATTCAGCAGAGCTTCTGTTGCCGGCTGTACATCTTCTTCCATAGCGTCGCCGTCTGCCATCACTTTTTTGGCCTCAGCCAGGGCATCCACCAGCAGCTGCCAATTGTCCTGCACATACTTGTCCTGGTTAGGAATCATAGCCTCTGCCTTAGCAATCAGCTGTTCAAACAAAGTCTTGTCGCCTTGTACAAGTCCCAGACCCCAAATGCCATCAAGCAGATTGTCCCATGCAGTATTGACTTCTTCCTGAGTTGCCTTAGCGTCATCCAAAACGGCCTTGGCTTCTGCTACTGCTTTTTCAAAGTATGATTTTGCGCTATCCGTCACACCTTCTGTGCTCAGGGTCAAGGCATAGTCATAGGTTTTCTGCAGCAGGGTTTTATTGGGAGCCACATACTCTTCCAGACCTGCAATCGCATCATTCAGAGCCTTTACAGCTGCATCTACTTCTTCCTGGGTAGCTTCTGCATTATCGTTTACTTCATTTGCTTTTTCCAGCGCATCCGCAAATACTGCCCAACTAGCCTTGGTGTAATCAGCTTCTTCATACTGCGCTGCTTCTGCAATTGCATTTTCCAACGCAGTTTTGTCAGCAGCAGGAACGGCAGCTACTACACGGACATTGTCTACTTCTGCATATTCACGGCCAAAACCAATACCGATACCACCTGTGGCACGCATCTGGTCAGTTTCAAACTCATAAATCAGCTCAGAATCAATAAAGTAACGCACACGATTTCCAAGGTGTTCTACGCGGCAATGATAGGTTTTTCCAGTCTCTACCACAAATGGGCTTCCTGTAGCAAAAGTAGTCCAGTTATTTCCTTTTCCCATCACAGCTTCCACTATGCCACTTTTTCTCATTGCCAACTGATTAAATTGACGAGGATTCAAACCAGTTCTGGATACCAGACCAATAGCAGAATACTCTTCAGCCCCATCCTGATAACCTGTGATGGTAATATCAGCTTCAAAGGCGTAGTCAGACCAATCAGCAGTATCATTGTTAACAAAGAATTCCTGCCAGCTGCCATCGTATTTCATTACACCGTTTTCGGTTTTTACTTCGCCTCCCTGCGGGCTGACCCACAGTTCGCTTGCACCATTATCAAAGTTATCCTCAAACAGGACTTCTACTTTTCTTGTGGTAACGGCAACAGGCTCACTGGCTTCTCCTTCACCTTTCTGGTTAGATGCGCTTACCTTATATTCATAGGTTTTTTCCGCAGCTACATTTTCATCGAGATAAGAGGCCGAATCAATATTTTCAGCTATTTTTTCAAAGGTATCTGTGCCTGCTTCCCGGCGATATACGGTATAGGTATAATGATATCCTTCTTCCCAGGAAATCATGACTGCATCATAATCGTTTTCCAGCTTGATTTCTGTGGGAGCTTCGGGTACAGTTTCTTCTTTGGTAGTGATTACAAAAATTTCGCTCTGGCTGTTTGCACCTGCCTGTCCCAAAGCAGAAACTCTCCAGTAATAAGTTTTGCCATAATCCAGTTCTACATCATCTATCCGAGTTTTTGTAGTTTCCTGGCTTACCAGAATATCTGTAAATTCAGCATCAGAGGCAATTTCCAATTGATATTTCGCTGCATTTTCAGAAGCATTCCAAGAAAAGTCTACAACAGGAGCCAAGTCTTTTGCATTATTTTCGGGAGAAGAAAGTACCGGTACGCCCAGAGGAGCGGTTTTAAAACCACCGACTGCTTCTTCTGCCTGATTCATAATGGACTGATACAACTCGTCATAGCCAGCGGGCTTATCAGGCCAACCATACTGGTTATCAATATAGGGGTTGTCACCCTTATTCAGTTCTGCCTGGTCAATTGCCCAAATACGGTTTCCTTCTACAGTTGCTCCATCAGTATAGTCGTCCATATACAACGGCCACAGCATATGACGTCCCTTTACTGACTTATGCATGACATTAAAGCTGAAGCTGTTGCCCAAGCCAGGATACCAAGCATACAAGCATCCGCCATCATTCATATCCGTCATATACTCTTCGATGATATTGTATTCTACTACATTATTGACCGAGTGCTGATATTCCTTGCAGTCCCAGCGGCCAAAGTCTTTTCCGCCCAGCTCGTCCCAACGGATGTTATATTGACGGTGTTTATCGCCAAAAGTATCATACGATGCACGGGTATCAGGGGTAGAAGCCGACATACTGTTATGGTCTGTTCCCATAATACTAAACGCTGTATATGGAACATTGGTAATATAGTTATAGGTCAACGTGTTATAACCACTTCCAAACACACTAACAGCCGGGGAATGAAGATAAGGTGCCCGTCCGGTATCATGGATATTGTTATACATAACGGTATTATGGTGGTTTACATCAGTAGTGCCTACACCATATCCATTAATCTGGACGCCGCCGCATCCTAAATCGCCCAATTCGTTTCCGATAATATTATTATTCTGTGCGTAATGGTCCAGTGTTACCGCATAGGTTCCCGAATGACGCAGAGTACAATCAGTAATTGTACAATTTGCTGTTCCCTGGAAATAAACCATAGCATCGGGGTTTTCGGCATTTCTTACCAGCCAGTCATCTCCAAACTGGTTTTCGGGAACACGGTCGGAATATTCAATGGTCAAGCCACTGAGAGTAATATATTCTACCTGTTTTTCCCAATTCTGCTCTTCTTCGTCTCCTTGGAAGCGAATCAATTCATACGGTTTTGGAGCAATCATTCGGCTGTCTTCAGGATTGCCGTTTTCCGGCCAGTAATACACTTTGCCTGCTTTACTGTCGACACACCATTCACCAGGTTCATCGATAAATTTCAGTGCATTCAGGATTTGGTAGTAACCATAATCATTATCACCAAAAGTGGCAGGGTTCATAGATTGCAGATAGACTGTATTAGACTCTTCATCAATTTCCGTCACAACCGGCAAATAGTTCCAGTAAACTACTGGCATCAGATTAAGTTCAATGTCCTCGCTGCCATTGAGTCCATCCAGCATACCGTCCTGGAAGGTTGCCAAAATTCCCTTTTCTTTGTCAGGAGCTGCACGGTGAACCATCGTCGGCCACTGTCCCCAGTCATTGGTATTGGTACTGCGGGAAACTTGCAGCCGCTTTCCATCGGCATACAAATCGTGGAAACGCCATCCGGCTTCTACATCTGCAACATACAGGTTTCCTTTTGCAGCATCAGAAACATTTTCCAAATTTTCATCTGCAAGCTGCCATCCGGTAATTTCCTGTCCGCCGGTAATCACTGCTGTCTCTCCAGGATAAGAAGCATACACGATAGGTTTATCCCGTTCGCCGCTGTCTTCTGGCGTAAAGGTTAGGGTTTCTCCCTGATAATATTCGCCTTCCCGCAGATAAACCGTCACACCACCCTGCGGCAAAACCTCCAGATTGCGGATTGCATTGCGGGCAGCCTGAATCGTTTGGAAAGGAGATTCCTCTGTTCCGGGGTTCTCATCATTTCCGTTGGGAGAAACATAGTAGAAGGTAGTACACTCGGGCACTTCATAGACTTCTACCTGACACTGGGCGCTGACTTCAGGAGCGGATGCAGATGTAACGGTAATCACAGTAGTACCTGCTGCAACAGCCGTTACTATGCCTTCGTCGCTCACTTGTGCCACATTGGAATCAGCACTTTCCCACACCAAAGATTTATCAGAAGCATTTTCCGGTGTAACAGATGCAGAAAGCGATGCTGTTTTCCCTGCTTCCAAAGACATTTCACTTTGGCTGAGGGTGATTGTCTCCACAGGAATCTGATGCTCAATTCCCGTCACCTTAAAGTTATCAACCCAAAAATCTCCATACACACCTTCAATGGAAACGCCGCCAAAGGTAAGGCTTGGACTTTCGGTATCTGTGTATGTAATGACAGGTTCTGTAAATTCCTGTCCTTTTTCCGCAAAATATGCCCGGATTACATTACCGTCAAAATCCAGCTTCATATGATAGTCTTTCCCAGTATCCAATGTAAAGGGCACTTCCATAATTGGATGACCCCATCCATCATAGAATTTATTCAGTTCCAACACTCCACGTTTCCGGTAATACAAACCCCATCGGTCTTTGCTGGCGGAGCAGCGTCCGGAAATGCCAATGCTGTCATATTGTCCGTTATATTCCGAAGGCTCAATCCAATGGTTAATCCGAAAATCCATTTCGATTGAGTAATCAGTCCACTCTGCTTTTCCCAAATTCAAATAAGCAGATGGCCAATCACCTGTAACATTCCAAACTTTATTTCCTGTACCATCATCTACAATCTGCTCAGACAAATCAATATCCCAACCTTCCTGGACATCACCATCAAAGGTTTCATAAAACAGAACATTGTCTTCCTCTGCTTCAGCTGTAGGTTCTGCTAAAACAGGAATCGCTGTCTGCACCAGCAAAACACCTGCGAGCAGCAGGCTTCCCAGTGCTTTTTTCCAGGATTTCATTTTTCATACACTTCCTCTCTTTTTCATGCATCCGTCAATTCCTAGCTGCATTTTTCATTAGCAAATTCAAGAATTTCTTTGGCCTCCTTCTCTGTATACTCAAAATCAAAATAACAGGACAATCCCTGCGGATGCAGCTGGGTGAATATTTCCTCCACATCCTCTCTCTGCAACCCGATATTGATAAGCTTTCCTGCATTTTGAATTTTCTTTAAAACTTCAATCCAATACCGGGCAGACGGCTGCCCTGCTCCATATACCCACTGGATTCCTGCCAGCTCAGGGATTGCCAGCAAATCATCCAGATGCTTTAGCGCGCCCGGTCCATCCAGATGGAAAATGGTGTTTCCTTTCAGATATCGGATTTCCTCCCGAAGCTCCGGCAAAATCAGCTCTCGGAACGTATCTTGAGACACCATACAAATGAAATCCGAAGATGTTACATACCATGGCTCTTTTTTATAAAGCCCCATCCAATTGGATGTACCTACCTGGTATTTTTGGGTTATACGGTACAGCTCTTCAAATTGCCGCTGAAATGCCGGAAGTAAAACCGTCTTTGCATTTTCAAACACTTCTGGCTGGTCAATGACATCAAAGCACAGATTTTCCGGACCCCGGATAGACACTAGCCCATCTGCGCCCATATGTAAATCGGTAATCCCCACCAGGTATTCTCCTCGGCTATCTTCTGTAAAAGCCTCTGTGATTTCCCGGATTTTCTGCCACCATGGGTTTTCCTCATGAAACGTAAAATCTTCTGTCCAATCCTTTACAAACGGTACGCTATAGCTGGTGGTTTCTTCAAAAATCAAATCTGCTCCTAAAGATGCACCAAAAATATCTGGTCCCAAGTTGGGATTTACCAAGGGGAAAGCGTCTCCCAAATAAAAAGAGGAATCGAGCACAGCTCTTTCTTTTTGAATCAGATACTCTATATCTGTCCACTTTTCTTTTTGGGTGGAAGGAACTTTTTGCAGTTGAGGGATTTCTTTTTTCTGTCCCTTTAGTAATAAGACTGGAGTTTGATTGCGGCAGTTCCAGAAATCTTCATATCGTTCTGATAACTGTTCTGTATTCATACATTTCTCTCTTTCAAATTTCATGGTTTCTCATTTTTTCAATAATGAAACCCCTAAACATCCCGTGATTTTTCAGTCAGTTTAGGGGTTTCAAACGCTATGCTGTTACGCGGTGGGAATTAATTTACTTAGTCTTTTTCCATTCGTCAACCTGACGCTGCACTTCATCGATAATCTTCTGTGCACCGGCATTTTCCAGCTTCTCCAGGAATTCAGGCATATACTTATCGGGGTCCATAGAACCGCTGTCCAGAGCCAGTTCATACTCAGCCTTTACTGCGCTGACGCTGGCCATTTCGGTCTGTACCTTGGTGGAGTCAAATGCAAAGCCCAGTGCCGGGGATGCTTTTGCAGTATTGTTGATTTCCTGAGTCTGCTCCCAAGTATCCTCGTCCTGGCCTTCCTTCAAATAAGCCAGATACTGGTTGCCATAAGCCCAGTCCATATTGGGAGTATAGCCGGAATTCTCAATAGGAGCGATATAGTTTTCTTTGCCTTCAATCTTGTTATAGTGCTTACCTTCGATACCCTGGGTAATCAGGTTGTACAAATAGACATCGCTGTTCACCAAATCCAGGAATTCCACTGCCTTTTCAGGATTCTTGGAAGTCCGGCTGACAGCAGTCATTGTAGCAGTGATACCACTGGTAGGCAGCCAGGAGTCAGACAACTGGATTTGAACTGCTTCTTTTCCGCCAAAATCGGCTTCGATGGTTGCCTGTCCGCCGGGTTTCATAGTGCCGTCAAATCTGGCGATATATTTGCCAGCCTTCAAGCCTGCTTTATCGTTATCCAGTGTTGCAATGTCTTTGCGAATGATGCCCTTCTGGTTCCACTCATACATGAGCTTATAGTGCTCTTGCACCTGCGGCAGCTCGAACTGGTTGATAACTTCCAAGTTCTCGTCATCCAGCATTACCACGCCAGGGATGTGGCGGCCAGCAAGCTCATCATATCCCATTACAAAGGTCTGGAAGTCCAGAATACCGCCCTTATCTGCATACATGGGATAAATCTCGGGATGGTCAGCTTTTACAGCTTCAAAGAAAGATGTCAAATCAGACAAATCATTAACAGTGGAAACATCCAGCTTATATTCATCTACATAATCCTTGACAATATAGATAACATTTGTCATAGCCCAAATCTGCTGATTGGGAACTGCCATAATCTTTCCGTCTACCTTTGCAGCTTCCCATCCGTTCTCCGGCATATCCTTCATCAGGTTGGGGGCATGCTCTTTCAGCAGGTCATCCAGCTCCAAATAGGCTTTCTTATTTACGTTGGTATAGAAATTGTTCAGCCAGTGAGCCGTAAAGGTCAAGTCAAAGGGAGTCTGTCCGGCAATAGTGGTCTGCATCTTGGTATCAAAGTTACCGCCATCAATTTCAATGATATTCAGGGTGCAGTTCATCTTTTCTTCCAGATACTTGTTGACCTCTTCCATAACTGCATCATGGTCAGCCTGTGCTGCTACCGGCATATACCAGGTAAGCTCCACTTTTTCCTCGGAATTACCGCTATCGTTCCCACTGTCTCCTGTAGAGGTATTTGCAGTCTGCTGAGAACATCCAGCAAAAGAGCCGGCTGCCAGCGCTGCTGCCAGCAAACAAATCAGGATTTTTTTCAACTTCAACACATCAATTTCCCCTTTCAAAAATTAATTCTTCATTGTGTGCGCTATATATGAACCCGTACAAACGGTTTCATTGATAGAATGATATCATAATTGATTAGCCTTTTACAGCTCCTACTGCCAAACCTTTGACAAAATGCTTTTGGAAAAATGGGAAAATAAACAACATAGGACCTGCGGCCAATACACACAGCGCCATTCTGGCACTTTCATTTGGCAGGTTGGAAATATCAATACTAACATTACCTGCCTGCATCGTAGTAATTAAGAACTGAATGTTATTCATGATGCGATACAAATAATACTGCAGGGAATTCAGGGTCGCGTCATTGATATACATCAGGGACAGCCACCAGTCATTCCAATAGGTAAAGGCAATAAACAGACCTACTGCTGCAAAAGCCGGTTTAGAAATCGGGATGATAATTCGGAAGAAAATTCCTACCTCACTTGCACCATCAATTTTTGCTGCTTCGATTAGTGACATAGGCGTGTCACCAAAGAAGCCTTTCATCAAAAACACATGCCACGGCATAATGATATATGGAAGAATCAGTGCAAAAATTGTGTCACCCAAATGGTAGTAGTTGTTCAGCAAAATATAGGTGGGCACCATGCCTCCATTAAACAACAATGTGAACAAGGTCAGGAAGGATAACAGCCCATGAAATTTAAAATCCTTTCTGGCAATCACATATCCCAGCATACTGGTAAACAACAAACTGAAAAATGTACCGACTACTGTAACACCTATGGTTACCATATAAGAATTGATTAACTGCTTCGGGCTTTGGAAAATATATTCATAAGCCCTTACTGAAAATTCTCCCGGAATCAACGAATACCCTTCTGTAGAAAGAGAAACCTCGCTGGTAAGGGATGCAGATACAATATACAGAAGCGGAACTACGCAGCAAATGGAAACCAGGATAAAAATCAAATTGATGATAAAATTTGATAAAAATGCGCTTTTCTTTGAACCTACCACAATAATCCCCTCCTTTAAAACAGTGCGCTTTCGCGGTCGATTTTGCGAACTACCAGATTGCTTCCCAAAACCAGGAGGAAACCGACGATAGACTGATACAAACCTACAGCAGAAGCCATTCCAATATCTCCGGTTACGCGCAAGGCACGGAATACATATGTATCAATAACATCCGTTACAGAATACAGCGTTCCGGAATCCTTTGTGAGGAAGTAGAACATACCAAAGTCTGCATAGAAAATTTTGCCGATTTGAAGCAGAGAAAGCAGAATAATAGTCGGAACCAAAAACGGAATGGAAATTTTGAGGGTGGTTTGGAAACGATTAGCTCCATCAATGGCTGCTGCTTCAAACTGTGTGGTATCAATACCCATCAGAGTTGCATAGAAAAGAAGCGTCATATATCCAACATTTTTCCATACATAAGAGAACAATAGAATCCATGGCCAGTATTCGGGAGCGTTATAAAAGTTCGGAACCTCCATTCCCATCTTTTCCAGCAGGTTGGGCAATACACCCATATCCGGGCTCAAAAAAGCATAGAGAACATAACTGGCTACTACCCATGATACAAAATATGGAACAAACATACAAGTCTGATACAACTTTACCTGACGTCTGCCGAGCTCAAACAGCAGCAATGCCAGCAATACCGACAAAATAATTGTTACTGCAATAAATAAAAAGTTTAAGCATATGGTGTTGCGTGTAATTCGGAAAGCATCCTGAGAGCCAAAGAAAAACTCAAAGTTGTCAAATCCGCACCAATCACTTTGGAAAATACCTTTGGAATAATCGATTCGTTTAAATGGAATAATTAATCCAAAAAGCGGCGCATAATAAAAGGCCAACAAAAAAATCAGCCCTGGTACTGCCAGCAAAAACAGCCCCCAATTCATTTTTTTCTTTTTTTGCACAAAAAACCATCCCTTTCTCAAAGTGAAAACCATGTCACCAGATTTACACCTACAAACATTTTCAAAATCATCCTGCAACATTACCAATAGATATTCTCACATATACTTTTTATGAGAATCTATACGGATGTTTCTTTCACTCCCCAATCACTATGATTCTGTTTTGTTTGTGTGTTTACAATGTACTGGTATTGCTGGTCAATGTTTTTTCTGTCTGTATGGTAACATGACGGAAATATCAGCTGCAACTCTAAAATTATCTTTTTAGACTATAACTTCATAACTATTATTTAAATTCTTTTGTGATTTCTCCAAACATGCCGAAATTATATATAAAATTGCACAAGTGTACAGTGGGTATCATTGTGTGTTATTGACACATTTGCCCAATTTCTGTTTTTATAAAACTTTTATTCAATAAAATCTATAATCAAAACAGGCACAGTACAAACGGAAGAGTCGTTTTGCACTGTGCCTGTTTTAATTTCATTATCCTACTTAGAAAGGATATTTCCAATATCCTGTGCAGCTTTACGATTACTTAGATAATCCCATACATTGCCAACACATTTTCAATGGGAGTATCTGGCTGCACTGCATGAGAAGGTGCCATAATATAGCCTCCTCCATTTCCCAAAATTTGGGTATTCTCTGCTACTTTTGCTTTCACTTCTTCTGGCGTAGCAAATGGCAGGAAAGACTGTACATCCATTGCCCCGTGGAAGGTAAGTTGTTTTCCATATTTCTCTTTCAAAACCTTGGGGTTCATTCCGGCAGCACTGGTTTGAATTGGGTCCAGGATTGTCACGCCCACTTCAATCAAATCGGGAATGATGGGAGCGATAGCGCCGCAGGAATGGAAGAAAATCTCCACGTCAAAATTCTTTTTAATTTCCTTATAAAATTTCTGATACAGCGGCTTAAAATACCGGCAAAACATGTCCCGGGAAATTAACAAATTATTCTGTGCCCCATAGTCACCGCCGCCATTGAGCTCATGAATTTTTCCTTTTCCTGCTTCCAATGTTTTCAGTGCATGCCACAGCCGGATTTCATTGTGTTTTTCAATCATAGCCACTGCCAGGTCTTCATCCAACGCCAGTGTCATCAAAAACTTTTCATCTCCAGCCCACATAGACACATGCTGCAGCCCAGAGGGGTCGCCATGAGCGGTAATCCAGTAATCCCCTCTTTCTTCCAGCCGCTCTATGCTTTCGGATACATAGGAAAAGTCCCACCATTCCTTCTTGCCGTCCCAACCCCACCGGCCTTCCAAATCTTCCGGTGTTTCCACATCGGACCATGGAAAATACACTTCGGATTCTACCATAATCCCATTGGTGGAAGGGAACTCCTTCATTCTAGGGCCTCCAGAAACAATAATCTCATAGGAGCCGTCTTCAAAGGTTTTCAAAGGCGGCCCAATATATTTGGGTCCTACTGTCCTCCGGTCTACACCCAGTTTATCTAAAATTTCATCCCGGTCATCAGTTTCAAAATACTCTTCGAGCTTTTTCCAGATGTACGGTTCTGCCGAAAAATCATATGGTATCCGGTCTGCCGGTTTTTTATCTAATGCTGCACGAAATCTTTCATAATGTGTCATACAGTTTTTTCCTCCTTTTGTAACAACTCTACTGTTTCAGCCAAAGTAAGCAGATTGCTGGTCTCACACCAGCAGCTTCCGTTAAACACGCCGCCTATACACCTTGTGCTCTCCCAATCGGACATATTTACCCGCTCGCAAATATAGCCTTGAGGAAGCTTTTCCGGCTCAGCTCGAATGGAATCATCTTCCAACAGGCTGGCATCTTTTGGTACATCCCAGGAATAAATTGGGCGCTTTTCGGTAGACATATACTGGCTAATCGTAAGCGCAATATCCTTTAAAAGCTCCAAATAGGCCGGATTTCCTGTCCACTTATAAATTTTATAGATGCTATCACCAGACAGCGTACAGATTCCGGGAGCAGAATGTTTATTCTGGACATTAGCAAAAACGCTGCCCACTGTCTTCATATCCAGACGTCCAAATTCGCTGGTTTTTGGGAAATGATAGTTATAGCTGACGACCCAGCTGCTGCACTGGTGCAGCATAAACACAGCTCTATCCAGCCAAACCGAATCCTTGGTTACATCATACAGCTCCACCAGGCTTTCAAGCAGTCCAAATGCACTTTCACTGTCAGGTCCCTGTAAAATTTCTCCCGGACCTCCGGTAGTATATCCACGAATGGCATCTCTTGTGTAATACTGTTCTGCACTTTCTAACGCTACCTGCAAATACTTTTCTTCTCCAAAATAACGATAGGCTGCTACAAGACCGGCAGGGGCAATTCCACCACTGGTAGAGCCGCCTGCAATAATTTCGCCGGTTTCCACATTGACAAACTGACCAAACTGGCCATACTTTTCCCACAGCTTTACAAAGGCATCTGCCAGTTTTCGTGCTCCTGCCTCAAATTCTACAGGCACTGTTTGATTTCTCTCCTGTATCAGGCGGAAATGCTTGAACAAAAACACCAACATATCTCCCGATTCCCGGATTAAATGCTGGTCAATTCCTGACGGGTCATGAATTACTTGACCATTCTCATCTGCCATTCCATAAAAGAATCCGCTCTTTCCCTGTGTACGGAAAAGATGCCGCAGAGTAGCCAGACCCCGTTTCCATTCTACTTCTCCGCCCAGCTTCATCAATGCATAACTGGACATACCTCCGCCAACCCAGCCAGGCTGCCAGGGAGTACAGTGGTCCCCAAATGGGACTGCGCGATAAAATTCAGCACCAGGCTGCCAGTTCAAATAATTAAACTTATCCCGCTGAATTTCAAACTGTTCTTCAAACGAAAGGACTTCCGGACGGGTGTCATCCATTCCCATACATTTCCGGTTTTCAAAAAACACCCGATAAAACTCCTCCATACTGTCGCAGGAAAACTCCAGAAGCCGGAAGGGGATGTCGATTACCTTTCCCTTTTCTAACGTAATGCCTGTATCCTTTTTATTTTGCATAAAAGGCCATCGATAAATTTTTTCTCTTCTCATATGAGGCCAGCAAACGCCTATTTTCCCTTTTTCATAGGAAAGCCCTAAATTGATACCGTCAATTTCCTGAATAGTATAAAACAAAATGGCCTGTTTGCGGCTTGCAGAAAACACACCCACACAAGGGACACTTACATCGCCGGTGGTTACTTCAATTTTCCCGCTGCCATCCTCATTCAGCCGGATAACATCGGTCATGGTAACCGGCATATCTACGGATGCTTCTTCCATTGCAAACTTAGGCGGATAGTGTTTTTTAAGCGAACGGAAGCGATTTCCATTATAGCAGCAGGCCGGGAACAGAACATATTCCTCTCCATCAGCAGGAAATTCGCTGATAAACTCTACAAAAGCATTTTCCTGTGTTTGAGAAATATTTGCGCTTAACTTTTCTCCGGTTATCTGATAATCAGCCCGGGCACTTTCTAATGATGGATAAAACATAAAGACTACTCCCCATTATTTTTTATAGACGGCTATACCGCCAAAGGATATCAAATCCTCTATTTGTATGGTATCACCGGTTTTTGAAATGCTCAACTGCAAAAAATGCTCTTTTCACTGTAATATGGAATTATTTGAAAAAAGGCTTCCTCCATATCACTTTTAAAAGCTTAAAATCATCAAAAAAAGATAAAAAGTGGGACAGAATAAAAACTATTCTGTCCCACCTTGTTATGCCAATCAGATTACTCAAAAACAACAGCTGTTCCGCTGACTGTCACCATCAACATGGCGTTGTTGGCACCCAGTACCTCATAGTCAATGTCTACTCCAACTACAGCATTTGCGCCTCTCTCTTCGGCCCGCTGTTCCAACTCATCCAACGCCTGCTGTCTGGCAGCCATCAATTCCTCTTCATAAGTTTCGGAACGTCCTCCAAAAAAGTTCCTCATTCCTGCTGCAACATCTTTTAGCACATTGATACCGGTAATAACCTCCCCAAAAACAACTCCCCGGTATTCCATAATCTGACGGCCTTCAATACATGGTGTTGTGGTCACAATCATAACAAAACCTCCTTCTCTGCTGATACAATATAAGGGATTTTCTCCTTTGATTATATCATACAGCAAGAGGTCTGTCATCAATCTAAAATTCCATGCACAGGATTATTTTTCATAGCCTCGCCGCGGGTGTATTTGGATTGAATCGGAATCATTTTTCCAGAGCTGCTGCTCTTTTCAAAACTCTGCATCACTTCCAGCACATGGTATGTTTGCTTCCAGCTTTCCCGAGATGTTCTTCCGGTTTGAATTGCCTTTGCCATATCGGCCAGTCCCAGCGCACGGGAATTTTCCGCATAGTCAAAGCACAGAGGCATCTCCTTCACCTGGCCATCCTCTGGACGCAAAAGCTTTACAGGGCCTCCAAAGCCATTGGGGTCGGGAACAAACAGCGTGCCTTTTGTGCCATAGATTTCCAGACGCGCCTGTTCCGGGTAACACACATCGAAGGTGGTAAAAATGGTGCCAGTTGCACCGCTTTCAAAATTCATAATACCGGTCACATAGGTAGGTACCTTTACTTCCACGGTCTCGCCGCAATGAGGCTGGCTGGTAATGGTGCGGGTTGGGAAAGATGCCTTGGTTACACCCATTACACTGGAAACCCCTCCCAACAGGTTGACAAGCGCTGTGATATAATAGGGTCCCATATCCATCATGGGGCCGCCGCCATACTGATAATAGAAAGCCGGGTCGGGATGCCAGCTTTCATGGCCGCGGCAAATCATAAAGGCGGCCGCGCCAATCGGCTCCCCAATATATCCATCGTCAATCAGCTTGCGGCAGGTCTGAATGCCCGCTCCCAAAAAGGTGTCCGGTGCGCCTCCCAGCATCAGTCCTTTTTCCTGGGCCAGCTCTACCAGCTCCTTACCTTCCTCCAAAGAAGCTGCCAACGGTTTTTCAGAATAAACATGTTTTCCGGCCTTCAGTGCTTCAATAGAAACGCCATAATGCTCATATGGGCGGGTCAAATTCAAAACAATGTCAATTTCCGGGTCTGCAAACAACTCATACATGGTGTCATACAGCTTGGGAATATTATATTTTTCCTGCGCCCTCTCGGCTTTTTCCCGAACAAGGTCACAAACGGCTACCAGCTCAATTTCCTTAAAGCATCCAGTAATATTTTGCAGATAGATGCCGGAAATATCACCGACTCCCACCATACCGATTTTTACGGTTTTCCCCATGAGATTTCCTCCTTTTCTCAATACATCTTTGCTGTATTTTCAAACCGCTCGGTGGTCAGGCCATGGTCAACAGCATATTGCTTGCCCTCACCGGCCCAAACCATACCACGTTCCATAAGAATCTGTGCATTGGGAGATTTGTCAAACACATCATCGTGATGGCCCAGCGAGGTATAGAATACCCGTCCGTTGCCCCAGAACTTCGTCCAGGCTACCGGCATATCCACCGGTTTGTTAGAAATGTGATAATAGGGAACCACGGGGAACCGGGTGGTCGCCAGCACCTCGATAGACGGGTCAATATGAAGATAATAATGCTCGCTGCACACAGGGAAATCTTCCAAGCCCTCCACAATAGGGCTGGAGCCATGGCAGATATTTACCATATAGTCAATGCCGTCTCCGCCGGGATGGCTAACCCACTGGCCTCCTGTAATAAACTGCCATTCGGTATCCTGCCGGAATGAATCACACATGCCGCCGTGGCAGCCTGCCAAGCCTACACCTGAGCCAACCGCCTTGCAGATATTCACTACATAATCATGGTTAATCTCTCCCATAGTCCAGCAGGCTACAATCAAATCCAGCCCCATCAGCATATCCAAATCTGCCAGCACATCCAATGTGTCGCTGATAGTGCAGGTATAGCCGTGCTTTTCCAGCAGACCGGCAAATCGTTTTGATGTCAGCTGCGGCTCGTGACCGTCCCAGCCGCCCTGTAAAATCAATGCTTTTTTCATGAAAACTACTCCTTTCAAAGAATAAGATGATTCATATGGGAATTTCATTTCTTTTTTGTTTTGTATTAAATATGGCAGGCTATGCCGTGCCCCTGTTTTTCTGACTCAAAAATCAAATCAATTACCTTCATTACCCGCAGGCACTGTTCCGGCTTTACAATTAACTGCGCGCCATTATCCAATACATCCACAATATTTTTATAGTAGTCTGCCCAGTCCGTTTCCACTTCAGGCAGAGGCTCCTCTTTTGTTGTATAGGCCGGACGCGGCGCCATAGTACGGGTGGGTCCGGCTTCGGTATAAACAATGTCGTCATCCCAGGCCATTTGTCCAGCGTCTTCCCGCAGCTGGACAGTTTTTCCTTTACAGGACCAGTCCTCTACTACGGCAGTGCCTCCGGTACAGCTTACATGCCAACGTGGTAGATTGACAAAACAGTTTGTGGACATTTCCAGCAGTGCCGAAACCCCGTTTTCAAACCGAAGGAACAGCTTGATATTATCGTCGACTTCTTCAGAAAATACCGTTTGCAAATGGGCATCCACCGACACCACCGGGGAATCAATCATATTCATCATCTGGTCCAGCAGATGTACGCCCCAGTCCAGCACCATACCTCCACCGTTTACTTTATATCCTCTCCAGCCATACATGGCTCCTCGGGAGCCCTGTACCCGGCTCTCAATGAAATAAGGGGCTCCTAATGTTCCATCTTCAATAATTTTTTTAATAATGCGGTAATCCTTGTCCCATCTGCGATTCTGATGTACGGAAAACAGCTTTCCTGTTTCCTTAGAAACCGCCATAATTTCTTCCAGCTCGGCAGCATTCATGGTAACAGGCTTTTCGCACACCACATTTTTTCCTGCCCGCAAGCACTGGATAGCCAGCTCCTTGTGAAAGTTGTTGGGCACAGCAATGGTAACCAAATCGATTTCCTTGTCATGCAGCAGTTCTTCCAATGAGGAATAGGGAGACAGCCCCTTTTCTTTGGCTTTGTTTAGTGCCTCTGGGCGAATATCCCAAACTCCTTTTACATGAATTTGAGGAATCTTGTCCATGATATTCTGGCAATGCCAGCTTCCCATTCCGCCATATCCAATAACCGCCAAATTGTGTTTCCTCATAAAAAAATCCTCCAAACCCGGTAGTTTCTGGTTGCATTATATCACCCTTTGCCGTACAATACCTGTCATAAGGGATTTACTTTTAGCCAAATATTGCGCTTTTTCAGAAAGGAAGATTTTCTTATGAAATCGGCAGAATCCCAAGCCTATTATGAGGACCGGTATGGCCGGATTGCAGACATTCAAGCCGTAGAAGCGGATTCTATCAGCTTTCCGCTTCACCTGCACAATGATTTGGAATTATTTCTGGTTCGCAGCGGATGTATCCGAGTCACCGTTGGAAAAGAAGAGGCTGAACTTAAATCGGGGGAATTTACACTCATTTTTCCCAACATGGCCCACGCTTATCTTTGCCTTGAAAACGGCAGTCAGTATACCATGGTCGTTTGCAGTCCGTCCCTTGCAGGAGAATACTTATCAAGACTGACACACTACCGTCCTCAAAATCCATTTTTGCAGGATGTCCCTCTTCATCCAGATATCCCCTATGCTATGCATGGGTTAGTTATGCAGGCGGCCAATCAGCCCGATGAAGAAATTTTCCGAGCTCTAATACAGCTAATTTTAGCCCGCAGCTTACAAAAAATGGTATTGGAGCCTGCGAGAGAGCCAAAATCTATGGACTTAACAGGCCGGCTCATACGGTATTTAGCCGACCATTTTCAAGAGCCTCTTTCGCTCGATAGCGTTGCCCGGGATTTAGCAGTTAGTAAATACCATCTTTCCCATGTTTTTTCCAATCGCCTTCATACCAGTTTTACAGATTATGTAAACTTTCTCCGGTTAAACCGGGCTCGGGAATTGCTTTTAATGACAGACGATAGTGTTTTGGAAATCGCACTTTCTTGTGGATTTTCCAGTCAGCGTACCTTCAATCGGACATTCCGGGAATATTTTGGAAAAACTCCCCGGGAGTTTCGCTCAGAAAAAGCGTTTCCCCCTGCCCAGACATGTCAAAGCGCAGAGGGAAAGCAAAAAGATACTCTATAAAATTTACATTATAAGCTCAAATTCCTACGGCAAAAAACTCCAATGCCTCCAGCATAAAATATAAAAGAACCGGCAAACAGCACAGCTATCTGCCACACAACACCATCCCCGGCTGCAATGGCTTTGGAATCAAACAGGGTCAGTGGCGTCAGATACAGGAGAAATTCCCAGCTTTCGTCCATCTGCCCCAGCATTTGCAGCAGGATAAATACAATACACAGCCCGGCCCCCACGCCGATAGCCCAGCGGCTTTCCTGAAAACTGCACGCACTGCAAAAGCACAGCCCCGCCAGAAACTCCAACATTCCCAACAGGCAGAAGTTTAGAAATACAAACTGCCCTCCGTCCAGTTCTCCGGGAAACATGGTTTCGGACAGCACCAGCCCGCACAGCGTCTCATACACAACAGCCGCCAATACACACATAGCCAGCACCACCGCCTGTGTCAAGGCAATGGAAGCACGCGAATGGGGTGTTGCCAGCAGACAGGCCATGGAACCCCTATCGATATATCGGGCCATCAGCCGACTGGAAAGGAAAAGAATCATCACCAGCGGCAGGCAAATTAGCAAAAATCCATAGAGGTAATTGGCCAAAAACTCCAACAGTGTGCTGCCCGGCGCATCCATCCCAAAAGCAGAAAACAGTTCGGGCATACTTTCCATCATGAGCTGCAAGCTTCCGCCCATTTCCGGGTCAAACATGCTGATAATCACGCCTGTGTACAGGGTGAAAATCCCGCAGAAAATCAGGACGATTTTATAATTGACCCGCCATTCCCGGCGGAAAAGAGTCCATACCATCATGCTTCCCCCTTCCGGTCAGCGGCTTTTTCTTCTCCGTAATATCCAAGAAACATATCTTCCAGTGTCTGTGTCCGCAGCTGTAAATCCGTTACCCCACAGCCTGCCATCTTTTGCAGCAGCAGAGAGAGGTTTTCCCTCCCGGAAACAGAAATTTCCACCCGGTTTTCATGCCGAACGGCCCCGTCCCACTGATTGGCTGCTTTTTCGGCTTCCTTTTCCCCGGGAAATACAAACTGATAGGTTTTGACCTTGCTTTTCCGCAGGGAATCCATTTCCTCTATGGCTGCAATGCGGCCTTTTTTCAAAATTGCCACCCGGCTGCAGGTACGCTCTGCTTCCTCAAAGAGGTGGCTGGACAGGAACACCGTCGCGCCCCGCTGCCGGCTTTCATGCACCAGCTCCAAAAAACGGTTCTGCATCAGCGGGTCCAGTCCGCTGGTGGGTTCGTCCAGAATCAAAATTTCCGGTTTTGCCATAAAGGCGTTGAGAATCCCCAGCTTCTGTTTGGTTCCCTTACTCATGCGGCGAATCCGCTGTTTTCCGTCCAGCTCAAAAAGCTCGGACAGGCGCTTGGCTTCCGCCAAATCAGAAATACCCTTCATTCCAGCCATGAACCGCAGGAACTGCTCGCCGGTCATGTCATCCGGCAGCGCCAGTTCTCCGGGAAGATAGCCCACATGCGCCTGAATTTTTTTCGCGTCCCGAAAACAGTCCATCCCCAAAATCCGCGCACTGCCTTTCTGGGGTCGGATAAACCCCATCAGCTGCCGGATGGTGGTGGTTTTTCCTGCACCATTGGGACCTAAAAATCCGAAAACCTCCCCTTTTACAAGGGTAAAGTTCAAATCAAACACGCCCCGCCCTGCGCCATATTCTTTTGTCAGGTCGGATACTTCAATGACCGACTCCATTACGATATTCCTCCTTGTCTTTTGGCTGCCAAATATAGATGCAAAAAAGCACTTGTCTTTAAAATAGTAAACTGGCAAAATCGAAAAAAACGGCTGTGCCATCTAAGCTCCCCATTTTGGGTTGACCTTCCAGTCAATCTTTGGTTTCATTATAGGGGATTGACTGAGATTTACAAGGGGGATTTCGTTTAAAATGTCTACTGGCTGATTTCCAAGTAAAATGCCATAGTTTTCCTTGCAACTATTCCATAAACATGATACACTGAAAAGGACGCTTTGAGAGAAAGCCGCAGCCAGCGGACGGCTCAAACGCGCAAATCAACACAAGTGCCGCAGCCAGCGGCGCAGGATGGAGGAAATAATATGTTAGCAACCGACAAGACCATGGAAACCATCGTCGCCCTTTGCAAAGGCCGTGGATTTATCTTCCCCGGCTCCGAAATTTACGGAGGTCTCTCCAACAGCTGGGACTACGGCCCTCTGGGTATGGCGTTCAAGGATAACGTAAAGAACGCGTGGAAAAAGAAGTTCATTCAGGAAAGCCCCTACAACGTGGGTCTGGATTCTGCAATCCTCATGAACCCCGAAGTATGGGTGGCAACCGGCCATGTGGGCGGTTTCTCCGACCCGCTGATGGACTGCCGCGACTGTAAGACCCGTCACCGCGCCGACAAGCTCATCGAGGACTTCACCGGCGAATCCGCCGACGGCTGGACCAACGAGCAGATGCAGAGCTTCATTCAGGAGCACGGCATCACCTGCCCCAACTGCGGCAGCAAAAACTTCACCGATATCCGTCAGTTCAACCTTATGTTCAAGACCTTCCAGGGCGTGACTGAGGACGCAAAGAACCAGCTGTATCTCCGTCCCGAGACGGCACAGGGTATCTTTGTTAACTTCCCCGCTATCCAGCGCACCACCCGCAAGAAGGTTCCCTTCGGTGTGTGCCAAGTGGGCAAAAGCTTCCGCAATGAGATTACCCCCGGTAACTTCACCTTCCGTACCCGCGAGTTCGAGCAGATGGAGTGCGAGTTCTTCTGCAAGCCCGGCACTGATTTGGACTGGTTCTATTACTGGAAAGACTTCTGCAAAAACTGGCTGCTGTCTCTGGGCATGAAGGAAGAAAACATGCGCCTGCGTGACCACCGTCCCGAGGAGCTGTCCTTCTACTCCAAGGCTACCACCGATATTGAGTATCTGTTCCCCTTCGGCTGGGGCGAGCTGTGGGGCATTGCCGACCGTACTGATTATGATTTGGGCCGTCATCAGGAGCATTCTGGAAAAGATTTGTCCTATTTTGACCCAGAAACCAACACCCGCTATATTCCCTATGTAGTCGAGCCCTCTCTGGGTGCTGACCGTGTGGCACTGGCTTTCCTGTGCGACGCTTATGACGAGGAAGTTGTGGACGCAGAGAAAAACGACACCCGCGTGGTGCTGCGCCTGCATCCCTATCTGGCTCCCTTCAAGGCTGCCATTCTGCCCCTTTCCAAAAAGCTCAGCGAAAAGGCCCGCGAGGTCTATGCACAGCTGGCCAAGGAGTTCATGGTGGACTTTGACGACGCTGGCTCCATCGGTAAGCGCTATCGCCGTCAGGACGAAATCGGTACCCCCATGTGCATCACCTATGACTTTGACAGCGAGAATGATGGCTGCGTGACCATCCGTGACCGTGACACCATGGCACAGGAGCGCGTTTCCATCGATAAGCTGGCAGACTACATTCGCGAGAAAATCGCTTTCTAAGAGAAAATCTTGTTATTGACAGCAGGCTCTATTCCGGGACTCTCCGGCAATAGAGTCTGCTTTTTTTGCATAAATTTCTTTCCAAAAATGGGAAAAACATTTTGGGCTCCCTTGTCGCTTTTATGAAAATACTGTATACTTTATTACTATAAATCAGTTATAATAAAAAGGGATATTCCCTGATAATACTATCGAAAATCTGGGCAGGTGAACAAAATGAATATGGTAGTCTGTGACGATGACCGTACTTTTGTCAAGATTTTTGAAAATGCCATTAAGGTCATTATGGAAGAAAAAGGGATTGACTGCACGGTTTTCTGCTATGATAATCCACTTACAATGCTTGAGCAGACAACCGTTCAGCCAAACACGGTATTTTTTCTTGATATTGATATGCCGCAATTAACCGGATTTGAAACAGCTGATAAGCTGCGGAAACGTTTGGGAAAGTTTGATGTTGTATTTGTGACAAATCGAGAAGAACTTGTCTTCCAATCTTTTGAATACTCTCCCATTGCTTTTATCCGAAAAAGATATTTTCGGAAAGAGCTTTCTCAGCTGCTAAACCGCCTTTTCAGCGGATACCGCTTACAGGATACCGTTATTGAGGTTTTAGAGCAAAGAGGGAAAAATCGGGTTATACGTAATGTGCCGCTGCGCGATATTCTTTATATAGATAACGAGAAAAATTATGTGAAGATTATAACGGCCAATGCCGAATACAGCCGTCGTTCAACACTAAATCAAATGGAAAAGGAGCTTTCTCCTTTTGGGTTTATTCGGGTTCATGCTGGTTTTTTAGTAAACTATCAGTATATTGAGTCATTTGAACGCGAATATTTGCGCTTGACCAATCGAGCCATGATTCCATTGAGCCGAAGCAAACGGGAAAAAGCCTGTGAGTCCTGGTATCGTTTGCTTGGAGGGATGATATGACAGAAACATTCTTGTGGACATTATTTGAAATCTTTGTAACAGTTTTGGAAGCCACCTGTACTGTTTATTTTTTACATGGAATTTTGAGATTCCGGCTTTCCGGTAAAGCACGAATTATTTGCCCAATCATACTGTGCTTACTGCAAACCATTTTGATTTGTGCAGTTAATCTTACTCATGTAATTTCTTGGGCTATTGTAGAAATTTTTCTTTTTATTCTTTACTATACCTATGCTTATTTTTGTCTCGATGGGAATTTTATTCAAAAACTTATTTTTTCCATTGCGGATGTATTGCTGCTGCGTCTCACTACCACAATTCTAGTTTTTTGTATGAGCCTGTTGTCCAATACAACCATAGACAATATGATAAATGAAAACAGCTGGATTCGTTTTGGTACAGTGATTTTGATTCGACTCTCTCATTTTTATCTCTGCGCCATAGCGGTAAAGCTGTTTCAAAAACACCGAAAACCACAAAAAATGGAATGTTATCTGCTGACCATCAACTTTGTTTTGCTGGATGCTGCATTAGCACTGAGTTTTAACCTGTTGGCCAGTGATACTCTTTCCCAGCAAAACAAAGGGCTTCTTTTGGGAATTGTGTGGATTCTGGCAATCATGGGTATTATTTCTTATTCTTTCCTTTTATATGCCGGCCAAAAAAGTGAACGGGAAACCACTGAAGTATTAAATCGACATAAAGAAAAATTCAATCAAAACGAGGTTGAAATCCTCTACGAAAATTATCTCGAAATGCAGCGGGTTCGCCATGATATGAAAAACCATCTGCTGTGTCTCAGCGAAATGCTTCGTACCGGCCATTACAAAGAGGCAGAAGACTTTTGCAATAGTATCAATGACGATATTGAATCTGTCCAAAGCTATATATTGTCTGATAACCCAGCAGTAGGCAGCTTGATAAACTGCAAAATTGGCCAAGCTAAAAAGCGAGGCATTACTGTAAAATGCCTGCTCACCGTCCCCATGAAAGATTTTCCTTATAATTTGGAATTATGCGGGGCACTGGGGAACCTTTTGGATAACGCCATTGAAGCCAATGAACATCTGCCTTCAGGAGAAAAAAATATGTCTTTGGAAATGAAGTATGTTCATGACATGATGGTCATTAAAGTCAGTAATCCCATTAAGGGGCCGGTATTAAAAAATGGCACTCTTCCAGAAACCACGAAAACCGATAAAAAATATCATGGTTTTGGCCGAAGCAACACGGAATCCTATGTGCGCCGAATGAATGGAAAATTGTTGTATTCCGACAGTAACGGCTTGTTTACCGCTGCCATTTTTCTTCCTTATGGGAAAAATCGTACAATTTATCCCTAAATCATGCAAATTATCCCACATGTATTGATTTTTGCTGGTTTCAACGGTATCATTATGACAGAATCCTTGAGTTTGGAATGATACATAGATGATTGCTTCTGTTTCTGATTGGATTGCGGATTTCTTTGTATCTCATGGTGTGATTGCGGTTGAGGAAAAAGAGGTATATGCTTACGGCTTTGCGGCCATCATTTCTACTGTTATCAGTTATGGGATTATTTTGGCGATTGCGGCTGTTTTGCATTGTATTTGGCTGTGGATAGTCTTTATTCTCTGTTTTTCCCCCTTAAGAAGATACAGTGGTGGATATCACGCTTCTTCTTATGTTCGATGTAAGACAATTTATGCCATAACATTTTTGTTGATTGCTCTTGCAGTAATCTTTTTATCCCAATGGGATTTATGGTTTCTTCCAATACTCCTAGCGATTTTCAGTGTAATTGTTGTTTGTAAATTTGCTCCTGTAATTCCTCGGAACAAAGAGCTTTTGCAGGAAGAAATTGCTGCAAACCGTCGAAAAAGCATATGGATTGTTTGCATCGAAGGATTTTGTGTGCTTATATTTTTAAAATGGTATTATGCCATATCTCTTTCCATTTCATTCATCATGCTGGCTGTGTCCTTTGCACTGTTAGCTGAAATATTCATTACCAAAAGGAGTGTTCACTCATGCAGAAAAAATCTCTGTTAAAAATGGTTTGCAATGCAGCTAAATCCGTTGCTGTTAAGAGCTGCGGTCAGACTTCCTTCCTGGACTTCTATCAGCCCAAAGAGCCTGCTATGCTGCGCAAAATGAAGGAAGAGAAGAAGTAATTCCCCTTTTTTGATTTTTTCTTAGGCCGTTCTGCCGGTTATGCTCCCGGCAGAAACCGGTCTTTTATGAAAATGCCTACAGAGCATGGATAGTTCGATTTCCCGCAAAGGCTCAGATAGACGACCTGTCTGTCTGAGCCTTTGCGCTTTTTTATGTTTTTATCGTAAAGGTTATTCTCCAATTTGTGTACGATACATCCTTGCATATTTGCCATTGAGAGCCATTAGCTGCTCATGGCTTCCCTTTTCTAAAACCCTGCCGTCCTCAATCAAAATGATGATATCCGAATCCTTAATGGTAGACAGACGATGGGCAATAATAAAGGAAGTACGGCCTTGCGTAGCTGTCAGCATAGCACGGCGTATCTTTTGCTCCGTCACAGTATCAACGGAACTGGTAGCCTCATCCAAAATTAAAATTGGCGCATTGATTAATACAGCCCGGGCAATAGTTAAAAGCTGCCTTTCTCCCTGGCTCAACTCCGCTCCGCTTTGCGTAAGCACCGTATCATATTTTTGGGGCAGCCTCTGGATGAATGAATCAGCACCTGCCATCCGCGCTGCCTGCTCAATTTTCTCCAGGGAAGCCTCTTCATATCCATAACTGATATTCTCTCTTACTGATTTGGCAAAAAGAGCAGTATCCTGTAATACTACTCCAAAACAACGCCGCAAATCCTCCATACGGTATTCCCGCAAGTCGTGGCCATCCAACAGAATCTTGCCTGCCGTTACATCATAAAATCGGGTAAGCAAATTGATAATCGTCGTCTTTCCCGCTCCGGTTGGGCCAACAATCGCTATTCTGGTACCAGCAGCAATTTTGAGCGATACATCCTGTAGAATCGGCTTTTCAGGCTGATAACCAAAATACACATGCTGAAGTTCAAATTCTCCCCGAGGCATGGTCAGCGAAAGAGCATTGGGAGAATCTTCCGGTTCAGGCGGCTCATCCAAAATATCAAAAATACGTTCCGCACCGGCAACGGCTGTTTGAAAATTATTATAGATATTGGCAATGTCCACAAAGGGTCTGGAAAACTGCCGGCTATAAAGCAAAAAGCTGGTTATCATTCCAACCTGAATATATCCCATCACTGCCATAATGCCGCTGATGATGGAAATCAGCACATAATTTAAATTGTTAATGACATTTGTAATCGGCATCAGATAACCCGACCAAGTGAGGGCTCTGGTAGAAATCTTCTGCAAGTTTTCATTCAAACTTTCAAACTGCTCGATGGATTCCTGCTCTCTGCAAAATGCCTTCACTACATTTACACCGGAAATAGTTTCTTCAATTTGCCCATTCAGCTGCCCCAATACTTTTTGCTGCTCTGCAAACATTTTGCGGGTACGGCGAGTAATGATACGGGTTAGCAATAAAATCAGCCCAACACTGATGAGTGACACTGCTGTTAGAAGCAGATTTAGGGAAAGCATGATGCAGAAAATACCAACAATTGTAAAAAGGTAAGTCAAGAGCTGCGTTAGAGAATTGGAAATGGTGGTGCTGATATTATCCACATCGTTGGTCAACCGGCTCATGAGCTCTCCATGCTGTTTTTTATCAAAAAAAGCCAGAGGCAAATTTTTCATAACCGAAAACAGGGTGACACGAATATAGTGAATGATTCTTTGCCCGATAGCGGCCATAAAAAACTGCTGCAAAAATCGAACCAGCCAATCGCACAGGTATAGCCCCAAAAGGGTAAGCACCAGTACAATCAATGGATTTCCTCTATCTACCGCAGTTACGGCACTGCCAATCACCAAAGGAGACAGAATGGAAGAAATCGAAGTAAAAGCCGACAGCAATAAAATCCATCCCAACCCTTTTCGATGGCCTTTTGTTAAGGACCAAAGTCGGAGTGTCGTCCCCTTTAAATCTTTTGGCTTTTCTACCGGGCGCCCTCTCATCCTTCCTCTTCCCATTCCGGTGGGCGGCGGCATACCATTCCGTTCAGCCATGATTTCCCCCTCCAATCTGCGAAGCATAAATCGCCTGATAGGCAGAGCACTTTGCCATCAGTTCTTCATGGCTCCCGAATCCCCGGACAAAACCGTTATCCATACACAAAATTCTGTCTGCCCGTCGGACAGTGGAAATTCGCTGACTAATGAGCAATACGGTACAATCTGCCGCCTTTTCTCTCAGCCCATTTAAAACGGCTGCTTCTGTTTCCGCATCCAAGGCGCTGGTGCAGTCATCCAAAATGAGAATCCGCGGGTTGCGCACCAAGGCCCTCGCCAAGGCCAGACGTTGTTTTTGTCCACCAGACAAGTTTACGCCTCCCTGTCCCAGCAGCGTTTCGTAGCCATTTTCTGTTTTTTGTATAAAAGAATCGGCTTTGGCAATGGCCGCTGCATTTTGAATCTCTTCATCTGAAGCATCCCGTCTTCCCCAACGAAGATTTTCCAAAATGGTGCCGGTAAACAACAAGGCCTTTTGCGGGACTACTGACACTACGCTCCTGAGTTCAGTTTCAGAAACTTCATTTACGTCTGCTCCATCCACCAAAATTCTTCCTTCGCTTGCATCATAAAAGCGGGGGACCAAATTGACCAGCGTACTTTTTCCAGAGCCGGTTGGCCCAATAATTCCAATGGTTTCGCCCGGCTCTGCCTGAAAGCTGATGTGGTGCAGTGCGGGAGTAGCCGAGCCAGCATAGGTAAAGGAAACGTCTTGAAACACGACTTTCCCTTTCCAGTTGGGATGTTCGGGATTTTTTGGGGATTCCTGCGCTGGTGTTTCTTCCAAAATCTCGCGGATTCTATTGGAAGAAGCCATGGCTCTCACGGCTGTATTCAAAATATTGGAGACCATTCCAAGGGCAAAAAGGATTTGTGTCATATAATTGACCGAAGCCATCAGACGCCCGATTTCCGTGCTGTTTTGTGCATTGGAAACCCATAAAAGCACAACGATTCCCAGATTGACTGTCAGATTAATCAGCGGCGCAAAAATTGCCATAATCCGCATAGCTCCGGTTCCTGCCATTGCGAGCTCTTTTGATGCCCCTGTAAACCGGGCTTCCTCCTGCTCTTCCCCACGAAATGCCTTTACCACCCGGATGGAGGATAAAAACTCCCGGCTGACGGTATTCAAACGGTCCAGCTTCTCCTGTACCACTCCAAACCTGGGGTACCCCAGCTTCATATTGGCAATAATCAACACGGCGGCAATCATCAAGATAACACCTATCATGGGAAGCTGCTGCGGGGTTTGCATAATTACTAGTATAATTGCCCCAATACAGGTGATGGGAGCCTTGGCCATAATCCGCATACAGCCATTGATAAATTCCTGTACCTGGGTAACATCATTGGTAATGCGGGTAATAATCGAGCCAGGCTGCAACCTGTCTATGTTTTCCAGAGACAGGGTTTGTACCTTTCGGTACATATCAGAGCGAATTTCCCGGGCAATGGTCTGGGATGTGCGGTTTGCCAATATATTTCGCATCACAGCACCAAGGGCTCCCAGTGCCGCTATCAGCAGCATAATTCCACCATATTGCAAAATTTTTCCCAAATCAGCCTGCTTCACACCGTTATCCACAATTTGTGCCATAAAGGCCGGCTGTAAAAGGTCTGCCATTGCTTCCAGTGTTAAAAAGGACAGGGCCGCCAGGAAAAGCCCCAAATGTCTTCTAATATAATGCAGGATTTGCCTCATATTTGTGCCCCCTTGCTATCTGGGATGACTCCTGTACTTCTTTAAAAATGACTATTTCCATTGTATCACTTTTCTAACCCCCCGACAACGCACCCGCTATTCCGGGGTAATTGACTTTGGTTTTCCTTATGGTATACTGATATAAATGATATACTCTCGAGAGGATGGGATATCCTTGACACTGGTAACACAACGATTGATTCTCCGTCCTTGGGAAGAATCCGATGCGCAGTCTCTGTATGAATACGCTAAAAATCCTGCTGTTGGCCCCATTGCCGGTTGGCCGGTGCATACTGACGTGGAAAACAGTCGGGAAATCATTCGGAACGTTTTGTCTGCACCGGAAACTTATGCTGTTGTCCCTAAAGAATTTGGAAGACCTGTCGGCAGTATCGGCTTGATGATTGGCGAAAAAAGCAATTTTCCTCTTCCCGAAAATGAAGGAGAGATTGGATACTGGATTGGAGAGCCGTTCTGGGGACAGGGACTGATTCCAGAGGGAGTAATGGCTTTGCTGACTCATGGCTTTGAGGAAATAGGGCTGTGTAAAATCTGGTGCGGTTATTTTGAAGGAAATGAAAAGTCCCGCCGGGTACAGGAAAAATGTGGCTTTTTGTATCATCACACCAACTATAACCGGCTGTGGCAAAAAACCGGCGAAATCCGTACCGAACATATTTCCTGTTTGACTCGGGAACAATGGTTAAAAATTAGGAAGACATAAAAATCCGCTGTGAACCTGTTTGGCTCACAGCGGATTTTATTATGAAACACTTATCCAAATATTGTTTGATACAGCCGATAGCCGCCGGAAAGGTTATACACGTCATAGCCATTTTGCATCAGAATACGGGCGGCAATATAACCGCGCAGGCCAATCTGGCAGGTTACGTAAATCGTCTTGTCTTTCGGGATTTCGTCCAGACGGCTGCGCAGGGAGTCCAGCGGGATATTGACGAAACCGGGAATAGTGCCGGCCAAATATTCCATGGGATTACGGGTATCCAGTAGGAAAGCATGGGGGTCTTTGCTGATTTTCTCAATGTCGTGCCAATGGAAGGTCTTCACCAGGCCGCTCATCATGTTTTCAATGACATATCCGGCCATGTTCACCGGGTCTTTGGCGGAGCCAAAAGGCGGCGCATAGCACAGCTCCAGCTCGGTCAAATCTTTGGCGGTCATGCCCGCACGGATAGCCGTGGCGAACACGTCGCAGCGCTTGTCCACACCGTCATTGCCCACAATCTGCGCTCCCAGAATCTTGCCGGTTTCCTTTTCAAAAATGGTCTTGATGGACATATTGGTAGCGCCGGGATAATAGGTGGCGTGGTTTGCGGAGAAGGTGAAGGACTTTTCATAGTTCAAATGCAGAGCCTTGGCGGTCTTTTCGGTGATGCCGGTGGAGGCGACAGCTAAATCGAACACTTTTAGGATGGAGGAGCCCTGGGTGCCGGTGTAGCGGCTGGGAATGCCGCAGATATTGTCGGCAGCAATGCGTCCTTGCTTGTTGGCGGGGCCTGCCAGCGGAATATATCCCTTTTCGCCGGTGACAAAATGGGTAATCTCAATCAGGTCGCCCACGGCATAAATGCCGTCCACACCGGTTTCCATTGCGGAATTGACAATCAGCGCGCCTTTGGCGTTGGCGGGCAGCCCGGCCTTGATGGCGATTTCGGAAGCGGGACGCACACCGATGGCCATGACCAACAAATCAGCGTCGATGGTTTCGCCGTTGACCGTTAGGGAAACGCCGGTTTCGGTGTCCTCAATCTTCTGCAAAGCGCTGCCCAACATCAGATGAAGTCCTTTCTGGCGCATATGGCCATGTACCTGTGCCGCCATGTCCGCGTCGATGGAGGGAATTACCTGGTCAGCCATTTCTACCAGCGTCACGTCCATGCCCAAATCGTGGAGGTTTTCGGCCACTTCCAAACCGATAAAGCCGCCGCCTGCCACCACCGCTTTTTTGGCCTGATGCTCTTCAATATAGGTCTTGACCGCTACGGTATCGGGGATGTTGCGGACGGTGAACACCTTTTTGGAATTAATGCCGGGGATGGGGGGCATGGCAGCGTCGGCGCCCATGGAGAGAATCAGGGAATCATAGCTCTCCTCGTACTCTTCGCCGGTATTGTGGTTATGGATGGTAATGGTTTTGTTGTCGGGCTGAATGGAAACCGCCTCGCTGAACACGCGGACATCCACGTTGAAACGGGCCTTAAAGCTCTCGGGGGTCTGAAGGGTCAGTGCAGCACGGTCCTGAATGGTGCCGCCCAGATAGTAGGGCAGGCCGCAGTTGGCAAAGGAGATATAGGGGCCCCGTTCCACCACGACGATATGGGCGTTCTCGTCAAGACGGCGCAGACGGGCAGCAGCAGAAGCGCCGCCTGCCACGCCGCCGATGATGACAACTTTCTTCTGTTTCATAGAAAATCAATCCTTTCTAAATTTTATTGACAGTATGGATTCTCAATCTTATATCAGTCGTGACGGAGGGAGTTCACTCCTGTCCCCGATTTTTAGCTTTACAGATTAGCTGGGTCATGGTGCCCATGGGGCAGTACACACACCAGGAGCGGGGTTTGAACATGGCCATGGTGAGAATTCCCAGTACCGTAGAGGTCAGCATCACGCTGTAAAAACCAAAGGCAAACTGTGCCGCCCACGGCGTTACCAGTCCGTCGGTATAAGCCCACTGCCACGGCAGGCGGAAAGTCCACAAAAGGGTGACGGTTTGCTGTAAACTGTTGCTTCCGGCGAACACCAGCCAGGTGACATACAGCATATTGAAAAACATAATCATGAAAAAGGTAAGAAACCCGTACCGGAACCACTTGGAGCGAATCCAGGCCGGAATGGGCTTATTGCGGGAAAGATGGAGTTTTTCCCCCAGCAGGCTGAACAGCTGCCCGCGGCCGCAATATTTGTTGCAATAGGCTTTATTGCCGCGGATGACCGAGATTAGCAGCGGGACAATAAAGCAAATTAATCCCAGCCACGCAAACAGGATGTTAACAAAACCCAAAATCAGATACAGCCCGGATGCAATCCAGAGCCAGTCATACCAGCGTGTTTTTGTTTTCATCATATCACCTCCCGGGCAACAATCGAAATCACGTCAGCGGGACATTTTTTCGCACACAGCCCGCATCCCACACACAACTCCGGGTCAATCACCGCATACACGCCCCGGGGAATCGAAATTGCCTTTCGCGGGCACACCTTCATGCAGCACCCGCAAGCCACGCACTCTTTTTGGGAAACCTGCGCCAGTTTCTTTGCCATAAAACGCTCCTCCTGTTTCTTGCTTGTGTGGGTTTATCATAGCACTTTTTCCCTGGCTCTTCTGTGCGTTGGTCACACAATTAAACAGTTTGTTGTAAATTCAAAAACTAAATATACATATCGTATAATTGAAAACCGCTCGACAACGTGCTATAATCAAAACCAGAATCAACGAAGGAGGGTGAACGCATATGCGGACACCGCGAATTAACGGCCGGGTGCAGTAACCGCAAATCATCGACTGCATTCGGCGAATTAGGATGATTGGGAGACTGCACCCCTTCTATTCTTATCAATCGAAATTGGAAGGAGCAATCTCTGTGAATCAACTGAACCATCAGGAAAAACAGGCGTTGTATCGCCTTTGGAAAGAAGAAGAAGCCGCAACCTTTACGGGCTGGGATTTTTCCCATCTCGACGGCCGCTGTCAGGACGGAAAACTCCCATGGGACTATGAAGCCATGGCTCGCTTGCTGCTGCGTCCGGAAAAAGAGCTGCTGGACATGGGCACCGGTGGTGGAGAATTTTTGCTGACACTGGGACACCCCGGGGAACATACCACGGTAACGGAGGGGTATCCGCCCAATGTGCAGCTGTGCCGCCAGCGGCTGGAACCGCTGGGCATCCAGGTGGTGGAAGCGTGTGGGGAAGACCCGCTTCCGCTGGAAAGTGAACGCTTTGATGTAATTTTGAACCGCCACGAGGATTTTCGAGCGGAAGAAATTTTCCGGCTGCTGAAGCCCGGCGGAGTCTTCCTCACCCAGCAGGTGGGCGGCCAAAATGACAACGACCTTTCCCGGGTGCTGATTCCCGGCTTTGTGCCCCAGTATCCCCACCACACGCTGGCAAACAATCGCCGCCTGCTGGAAGAAGCCGGTCTGGTGATACGGGAAGCGAAAGAGCATTTTTCGCCCATCCGGTTTTTTGACGTGGGGGCACTAATCTATTTTGCGAAGATTCTGCCGTGGGAATTCCCGGGCTTTACGGTAGACGGTTGTCTCGAAACCCTCTTCCAGCTGGAAGAGCAGCGCCGCCGGGACGGTTTTGTGGAAGGAACAGAGCACCGCTTTTTGCTGCTGGCCGAAAAACGGTGACAGATAGGATATTATATATAGAAAGGGAAGTGTAGCAATGGCTGGAAAAAGCAACTGTGACTGCTGTGCCAGTTATGTGTTTGACGATGAGTATGGCTATTACCGGTGCGATGTGAATTTGGACGAGGACGAGATGGAGCAGTTCCTGAGGGGAACGCTGGACAACTGCCCGTATTATCAGCCCTATGACGAGTATAAGATTGTACAGAAACAGAACTAAATCTTAAGAGAAGGTGTGTTTGGCGAGATGTTATCCGCTAAACACACCTTTTTCTTTATAGCATTTGTTACAACTCAGATAAATTGGTTACAAAAGTTACAAGAATTTCAAAATAAAAAAGCAAAATACCCGTATTTATATTCATTCTTTTAATTTTCAAAATTGGAATAAAAATAAAATTGCGGCTGTACTATCCGATTTTTTTGAAGTAATTCATTTTTAAATTTGCAAAATATAGAATAATTATTCACAATTCCTCGCTATACCCAATTGGTAACAAGTTTGTAACCTTTAAATTGTGTCACTTTGCACATGGGAAAAACCAAGCCGGGTGACATAAAAAAGAAAATAAACCCGTTATTTGCTGTTTTTTCAAATCTATTTTTCTGAATACGATTTTTAAAAATACAATATACAGCATAATCACCAAAAATATCGCTTTTTGAAATTTGACATTCGGGAAACCAACGCATATAATACCCACAGCGTTGCAAATCCAAAAATCTGAATGCTGTCGGCTCAGTTTTTCTGTCACGACAGCCAAGACAAAGGAGAAGCTTATGCACTTCAAAAAGTTGACAAAGAAAAAACTGAATATGGTGGCCCGTAATGTGGTGGCCCTCTCTATCATGATGATGGTTTGCGTTGGTTCCGTCATAACGGTTATGGCAAAGACTGTAGAAGTTACGATTGTGGACAACGATGAGACAACCGCCATCAGTATGATGGACCCCTCCAAGGATGCTGTCCTTGAAACTGCCATTCGTTATCAGCGCATTGATGCCGTCAACGATGATGATTCCGTAGTTTTCGATTCCGACTCTAACACCTTAACAATCCGTCGCGGTATTGAGGTAACGGTTACTGCTGATGGTGAAAGCCGTACCGTAGATATGTACTATGGTGATACGGTGGCTCAGGCAGTTAGCAAGGCCGGTTTTGTTTGCGGAGAAAATGACAAGCTGTCCATGGACAGTGACGAAGTCCTGACGGACGACAGCAAGCTCACCCTGACTCGTTATTATCATGTCAGTGTGATTTCGGATGGCGAAACCCACAACCTGCTGCTGCAGGAAGGTGATGTACAGTCTGCACTTAATGCCGCTTCTGTAACCCTTGGAAAAGAAGACTCGGCTGATGCAAAACTGGATGCACCTTTGACCGAAGGCATGGAGATTCACATTTCCCGTGTCACTTATGAAGAAGAAACACAAACTGAGACTGTAGATTATGCGGTAAAAGAGGTAGACTCTTCTTCTCTCTATGTTGGCGAAACCAAAGTGCAGACCGAAGGTGTGGAAGGTGAACGCACCATTGTGTATCGCAACAAGCTGGTAAACGGCAATGTAGTAGATACTGAAGAGATTTCTAATGAAATCACCAAAGAACCGGTAGACAAAGTGGTGCTGGTTGGAACCAAAAAACGTCCTTCTGGATATGCAAGTATTTCTTCTGACGGTACCCTTATTGACCACAACGGCAACCAGGTTTCTTACACTAGAGCACTTACCGGACGCTGCACCGCTTATACTGGCGGTGGTTGGACTGCTACTGGCCGTCCAGCGCAATATGGTAATATTGCTGTAAATCCTGATGTCATCCCCTATGGCTCCAAGCTGTATATCTGCTCTCCCGACGGCTCTATTGTTTATGGATATGCCACGGCAGCAGATACCGGTGGATTTGCAAGTATGGGCTATATCATGGCGGATTTATATTATGATACCTATCAGGAATGCGCTAATTTTGGTGTCCGAGAGATGACCATTTATGTGTTATCCTAAGTAAAATGAAAAGGCAAAGCAGATAACTGCTTTGCCTTTTTTGTTTTATCACAATTCCCCGGCTTCTGCTATTCCAATGTTTTTTGAAACAAAAAACGACCACCCGATTGGGTGGCCGCTTTATGTTGGCATCTTTCTATCGTCCCGGGCCGTCGCCAGCCAAGTATTTTCGACATCAACGAGCTTAACTTCTGTGTTCGGGATGGGAACAGGTGGACCCTCGTTATCATCGACACCAACTATTTTGTTTTCCGTCTTTCCTGACGGTTTTATAATGATAACACGTTTTCCTGTAAAAATCAAGGGGTTTTTGCGAATTTTTTAATTTTTTTTGAATCGCCTTTATAAAAAATCCCTTCTTCCATTTTGGCCGTTATCTATGGAAGAAGGGATTTCCAATTAATCACTATATGTCCTGCCGCTCCATTTCAAGAACCCGCTCTATATGCATAGCCAGATACCCCACCTCAATCTCATCCACTGGTTGATGCAGTGTATCTTTTAGCTGCTGGCAAATCTGTCCTGCAATATAGAACGCTCGTGGACAGGTTTCCTTCATAATACCATTAACATCTACATAAAGCTTTTCACCTTTCAGGATTCGTGCCGCCATATACTTAATATGTGTCATCAACCGATTATAAGACAGCGAAGAAACATCCATGGAAACTCCTGTTTCCTTCTGCACCATTTCTACGCATTCGCGAATGGTGCGTGCAGTTTGCATCGCCTGCGACACCTGCATGGATTCCAGCGAGGAATGAATATGAAGGGCTATATACCCCAGTTCATCATCGCTAAAGACAATTCCAGCCTGTTCCCGAATGATTTCTCGAGCTGTTTCTGCAACTTGAAACTCCTGAGGGAACAACGCCCGTATATCGGTAGTCAGCGGATTGCTGATAGGAGCATTTTTCCGAATTCTTTGGGCTGCAAAGGCGATATGGTCCGCCATAGGAATCAGAATACTGGTATCAATGCTGCCAAAGACTTTTTGTGCTTGCGCCACAATCTGGTCCGCAATAGATAGATATATCGGGTCAATACGGCGCACCAAGTCACGGGGGTTTCCGTGGTCGCTTGTTTGAGCCAATTCATAGGCAGTTACTGTGGTGGGAGAAAACTCCACCCGTTCACCTGGCTTCTTTCCGAATCCGGCACCTTTTCCTAAAATCAGGCACTCCTTTTGGTTTTCCATATGGATAGCCAAAACGGAATTGTGATTTAGTACTTTTGTAATTCGATACACGGAAATTCCCCCTTTTGTCATGGAGCAGCCACTCAGGACTCGTAGATATCCAAGGCCAGCAAATCTTCACCCGGCTTTATATGACCGGTTTTCAGCAGACGCAGAGCCTGATTATCCTCCATTGTGGTAAACAGGACTGGAGAAGACGTGGAGGAAGCATTTTCACGGATATAATCCAAATCAAATTCCAAAAGACGGTCACCCTTCTTCACCTTATCGCCTTCCTTCACCAGCGCTTTGAAACCTTTTCCTTCCAGCGCTACGGTGTTGATGCCTACATGAATAAGCACTTCGATGTCTTCTTCCAGCTTTAATCCCAACGCATGCTGGGTGTCAAATACAAAGCTAATTTCTGCGTCACAAGGAGCCGTCACAACCCCTTCACAAGGAACGATTGTTGCACCGTCGCCCATCATTTTTTCAGCAAAAGCCTCATCCGGCGAGGCGGTAATAGAAGCCGCTTCTCCGTGGAAGGGGCTGCCAATCACAATGGTCCGCAGCAACTTCCCATGCTCAACAGGTTTTTCTGCTTCTACTTGCAAAGCTTCCTGTGCTGCTGGTGCAGAGGCTGCTGCTGCGCCGCTGCGGAGATAATCCTCCAAATGTGCTTTAATAATATTGACTTGCGGCCCATAGACAACCTGTACGCCCTCACCCTTTTGAATAACTCCAGCGGCGCCTGTCGTCTTCAATACAGCCTGATTTACCTTACTGCCATCATGGACCGTTACGCGCAAACGTGTTGCACAGCAGTCCACATCCTTAATGTTGTCGGCACCACCCAGACCTTGGGTGATTGCAGCAGAAACGGCATCCTGCTGATTGCCTTCTGCTTTGCGGGCATTATAATCCGCTTTTGTATAAAGCTTTGTCTCCTGGTCTCCTTCTTCGCGTCCCGGAGTCTTAAAGTTAAATTTTTTAATCAGGAAAGAGAACAGGAAATAATATGCCAGGAAGAATACAATACCCAGTGGGATAATCAGCAGCCAACTGGTTTTATCATTGCCCTGTAAAATTCCGAATAAAGCCAAATCAATAAAGCCGCCGGAAAAGGTAAGACCTACCGTAATATTAAAAATATGGCACAACATATAAGCCAAGCCAGCAAACACACCACTAATGATAAACAGCATCGGAGCTACAAACAGGAAAGAGAATTCCAACGGCTCTGTAATACCGGTAATAATAGAAGTCAAAGCTGCAGACAGCAGCAAGCCGCCAACCTGCTTTTTTCTTTCAGGACGGGCACAGCGATACATTGCCAGTGCAGCTCCCGGGAAACCAAAAATATACAATACAAATTCTCCAGTAAAGCACCAAGTACCTGCAGTAGAGAAATGTGTAACAGTAGGGTCTGCCAGCTGGGCAAAGAAAATATTCTGTGCACCGGAAACCATATTGCCGGCAACTTCCATCGTTCCGCCCACAGCTGTCTGCCAGAAAGGCAAATAGAAAACGTGATGCAGGCCAAAGGGAATCAGCAACCGCTTAATCATACCAAACAGGAAGGTTCCAAAATAGCCAGAGCTATAAACCAGTGTTCCCAGCTGATTAATGCCCTGCTGAATAGGCTGCCAAATAAAGAACATCAAAATACCTGCCAGCGCATACACCACGGTACTGATAATGGGTACAAAGCGGGTGCCTCCAAAAAAGGAAACCACCTGAGGCAGCTGGATTTTATAAAAACGGTTGTGCAAAGCAGCCACGCCAAGGCCTACAATGATACCTCCGAAAGCACCCATCTGCAAAGACTGAATCCCCAATACAGAAGCCACCGAGCCTTCCAGCAGGTTATCGGCGCCACCGGTTAGATTAATCATAGCAGAAATGCTGGAGTGCATGACCAGGAAAGAAATCCCGGCCGCCAGTGCCGCTACTTCTTTTTCCTGACGAGCCATACCGATAGCCACGCCAATAGCAAAAATTAGCGGTAGGTTATCAAAAATTATACTGCCGCAGCTGTTGAACACGGAAAAGATAAAATATGGAATGGTTCCGGGCCCCATAAAGGCTGTCAGGTTGTACATGTCCAGCGTAGTTTCGTTGGTAAAAGAGCTTCCAAGTCCCAGCAGCAAGCCAGCTACTGGGAGAACGGCAATAGGAAGCATGAAGGAACGTCCTACGCGCTGCAATACGCCAAAAATTTTGTCTTTCATAAAGATAACCTCCTTAACAGAATCATATAGATATGTCTCGGTCAGGGCTTTCTCACCCGGGTTTCCTTATAAAAACAAAGAAAGCACTAACCAAAAACTACTACATACCATTACATAATAGTTCGAAGGTTAGTGCCTGACAAACACAGTAACACACCTTTATCCATTTTTACAAGTCCAGTTTACCATAAGAAAAACGAGTTGTCAATTGTTTTTTTATATTTTATACGATAACATAAGAATATTTTGCGGGTTTATCATTATATAAACATAGAAAAAACGGTCATCCAAAAGGATGACCGTTTTTGGTGTTGGCATCTTTCTATCGTCCCGGGCCGTCGCCAGCCAAGTATTTTCGACATCAACGAGCTTAACTTCTGTGTTCGGGATGGGAACAGGTGGACCCTCGTTATCATCGACACCAACTATTCTGTTTTGCTCCGCTCAGGAAGCTCTAATATAATACCACATCTTTTTTTGAAATGCAAGTGTTTTTCTACTTTTTTTTAATTTTTTTTTAAACGCCAATATCCAAAAAGTCACCTTGACTTTTTTTTAAAAATAACGTACAATATGAAAGTCGCTATATAGATGTTGATAACTAAATCTATCTGATATATTAAAATTATATAATCATATCGAGGTGTAGCGCAGATGGTAGCGCGCCTGCTTTGGGAGCAGGATGCCGCAGGTTCGAATCCTGTCACCTCGACCAAACAAAAAGCCCGGGAACCCGCATGAATGCTGGATTTTTCCGGGCTGTCATTTTGCCGAAAGCAGAATATACCCCACTTTTTACCCCCACCAGATTCAAAAAACGCCCGGAGCAGGGATTTTACCCCCTGTTTCCGGGCTTTCTTTATGCCTGTAAAGCGGAAATATAATTCTGCATTTTGTCGGCGCTGCTCTTTCTCATGTCACCGGTAACATGGCCGTATACGTCCAGCGTAAAGGATACGGAAGCGTGTCCCAGATTCTCCGATACCGTCTTGAGATCGTCCCCCGCTCTGATGGCTGCCACGGCATAGGAGTGCCGGAGATCGTGGAAACGGACAGAGGGCAGGCCGATTGCTTCTACCACGTTTTTAAAGTGTTTATAGACCGTCTGGCGCTTCATGTGCTGCCCTATCTGGTTTGTAAATACAAATCCCTGCTCATTCTCCCACAAAGCCCCGGCCTTTAGCTGTGCTTCTGCCTGTGCTGTCTTTTCTTCCCGGAGAAGCTGCATCACAAAGAGAGCGGGCAGGATCAGGCGTGATTTTCCGTTTTTGGGCGGGGCTATGATATACTTCCGCTCATGCCGTTGCAGCTGCTGCCGGATGGAGATCGTACCGGCGGCAAAATCAACGCCGTCCCAACACAGGCCCATGATTTCCCCTTCCCGCATACCGGTAAACAGCGCCACCAGAAACAGCCGCCGCAGGGGTTCCTTTTCCAGAGCGGCAATAAAGGCCCGCGTTTCCTGTTCATCGAGCGGGCGCAGCTCCCGGCGCTGGTATTTGGGAAGGATACAGGCGTCGGCGGGGTTTGTCTTGATATACCCGACAGAAACTGCCTGTTGCAGCGCCTTGTGGATGATGCCGTGGACATTATGCAGCGTTTTCCCGGATATGGCCGTAACGCCCTCTAATTGCCCCGCTGTTGATTGATTGTAATACCCCTGTAACATCACCGGAGAGAGGGAAACAAGGCGCACACCGCCCAGAAACGGCCGGATTCGATATTCCACGGTATTTTGATAGAGTTCCCGTGTCCGTGGCTTCACAGCCCCGCAGTATTCCCCCAACCAGATGGAAAGCCACTGGCCGAACGTGATTTTTTCCGGGGCGGTATAGGTTCCGCTGTCCACCGCTGCCGTGGCTTCCGTTAATTTCTTCCGTACTTCCTTCTGTGTGCGGCCGTATACGCTTTTTCGGATGATCTTCCCTGTGGCCGGATCGCGTCCGGCAGAAAACCGGGCTTCCCAAAGGCCGTTTGGCCGCTGCCGGATAGACCCCGCTCCCTTTGCGCTCTTTGCCATGGCTGCACCTTCTTTCCTGTCTCCGTCGGGATTCACGACGGTATAAACTAATGCGGGTTCAAGGGGTGAGCGTTTCTGTCACCCCTTACTGTACATTCTCATTTTTGAGCGGGTTCAAAGGTGGTGATTTGCCACCTTAACCCCGGCAAAACACCGGGGGTTAGCTTCTCCCACTCCCATACCGTTTTGGTAGGGGAGGTCAGGGGCTAAACTGCCAAAACGACAGTTTTGAGCGGGTTCCTGTTTTGGGAATCCGTTCATTTCTGGCCGGGTTCGTCCTTTTTCTGGTATTCGGGGATTTTGGCTAAGTCCTCCACGTTCTCAACAGCTTTTTTCTGGCCGGTTTCGTTGAGCCTTAAAAAAGCGGATTGCAGATTATTCAACCTATCTCTTTCCATCTCTGCCAAAACAAGGTCCATTTGAATGTCGGATACTTTTGTTTCTTTGGCTTCTTTGTATTCTTCCCAAGTAGGCGCACTGTCCATCATGTCTTGTTTAATCTTATGAGCCGTCCCCTCATATTCAAGTATACGGGAAGCGGTATCAAAATCAGCTAATGCCCAAACTTCAACACCCAGTGCATCGGCTATTTTTTTGAGAATCTTTAAATTAGGCTGCCTTTTTCCAGCTTCATACAACCTAAGACTGTTCACAGCAATTCCGGCTTTTTGAGATACTTCTACTTGTGATAAACCTTTTTCTTTTCGAGTGTTGCGTATATTAGCACCTATCTCCATAAACTCACCTCATTTTTTAGTATACCTCATAACCACAAAAGTAGCAATATTTTTTTGAAAAGTCTTGACTTTAACTATTTTAGTAGTTATAATTGTAGCAAACAAACCACTATTGTGGTTATAAAGAGGTGATACACTTGAAAATCAACCGTTTAAAACTCGACGCGTTACAAGCCGAACAGGGGTTGACCTGTGGACAAGTAGCGGAAAAGGCCGGTATAAGCCGCCAGAACTTCTCCACTGTAAGAGTCCGTGGCACCTGTACCGCCGTGACTTTAGGAAAAATTGCTCGTGCATTGGGCGTTCCAGTGGAAAGCCTGCTGGAAGATCGGAAGGAGGAATAAACCATGACCCCAATGAAAGCCATCCGGGCAAAGTGCCTGGACTGTTGTTGTGGCTCATTTCATGAAGTACGCTTGTGTACGGTCGAGAAATGCCCACTGTACCCCTATCGTTTCGGAAAACGTCCCAAAGGGTATGAAGATACCACCCCGGACGCAAACGAAGCAGAATCCTTAGATAGCCCGGTACTTTTTGAAGAAACGGAGGAATAACCGTGGAGAAATTAGCTATCAACGTAAAGGAAGCGGCCAAAATGATGGGAATCGGCCTTGCCAGTATGTACACGCTGGTACATCGGGAGGACTTCCCCGTCATTCAGGTGGGAAACCGAATGGTTATTCCCCTGGAAGCGTTTCGGCGCTGGCTGGATCAGGCCGGAGAAAATAAGATAGGCGGGTGAACACATGGCAGAAAGAAGAATGTTTTCCAAAACGGTCATTGACAGCGACGTTTTTTCGGATATGCCTTTGACCACACAGGCTCTGTATTTCCACCTTGGTATGAGAGCCGATGATGACGGTTTTGTCAATAACCCGAAAAAAATCCAGCGGTCTATTGGAGCCACAGCTGACGACATGAAACTGCTGGTATCCAAAGGATTCATCATTCCTTTTGAATCCGGCGTGATCGTCATTACACACTGGAAACAGCACAACTACATTCAGAAAGACCGATACCACCCTACACGGCATTTTCAGGAAAAGTCACAGCTTGTGATTGACAAAGCCGGGCAGTACACATTTGCGGATGTATCCAATTTGGATGCATCATGTATACATTCGGTATACCAATTGGATACCGAGGTTAGGTTAGGTAAGGATAGGTTAGGTAAGGGTAGGAAAGAAGAGAATATCTGCGAGGAGCCTTTGCAAGTCTCCCCGCCGGAGCCAGAAGAACCTCCGGTAATTTCTTTTATTCTCAACGACAAAAGCCGGTATCCTATTAGGCAGGCGCAGGTGGACGAATGGAGCGGGCTATATCCGGCAGTGGATATCATGCAGGAATTGCGGAAAATGGCCGGATGGCTGGACGCAAACCCCAACAAGCGGAAAACCAAGCGGGGAATATTGCGTTTTGTGAATGGCTGGCTGGCACGGGAACAGGACAAAGGTAGAACCAATGCACCTAAAGCCCCTCAAAAACGCCCGTCTGATACTGGGCCTGCCATAAATCCCAATTATAACCCACCGCCGGGGGTAGATCCCACTTGGGACTATTATAAACAGAGAGACGGCGTTATGGAAAAAAATAGCAACGATACCCGCACTTCCTCGTCGGGGACGGAAGGACGCTTGGAAGGGCAGGACGAAAACGGATTTCGTGTATATGAGGTGTAAGCAAATGGACAATGATTTAATCTTAAATGTTTTCCATGATATAAGTATGGCCCGGGAACTCTTAGAAAAGGCGCTGGCAGCCATTGGGGCAGTAAAAACAGATGATATATTTTTGAGAATAGCATCGGATTATATTCTGGAAGCAAGCACAAGAATTTTATATCAGGCAGAGGAAACCGTAAACCAGACGAATGAGGAGGAATGAACCATGAATAGAAACTTTTCCGCTTTGCAGGATTCGATTAACAGTGTTGATGATGGCGTTTCTGCCCTGATGTATTTTGTTGAGGGCTTAACTGCCGATAATAAAGCGGCAGGAAATGCGCTTTACTTTATGGTTAACGCTTTATTAGTTCAGGTAAAGGCAGCTCAGGCCAGCTTGAATGAATTCATGGAAGTAGGTGAAAAGAATGGCTGATGTATTGGCAGTGCGGGAACTGCTGGCTATCCTGTACCGTAACCCGCCGGAATTTACTTCCCGGCTGCTGACATATGCAGCAGCGTTGGAAAAGGCCATGAATAAGAAAGGGGACTGAACCATGATAAAATGGATAGTAGACACAAACGAACTGGACAACATACGTTATCAGCTGGAAGGATGCGCCAATGCGCTGGACATTATGGGAGATGCCATGCAGGACTATGAAGGCCACGGCGTGGGGTTTATCGCCTATTCCATGAAGCAGCTGGCCGGACGGCTGGCAAAGCTGGTAGAGGAAGCGGAAGCACTGGAAAGCAAGGAGGACTGAACCATGAAGCAGGCAAAAGAAAAAGCGCCCCGCATGGCGGCAACCATGCAGAGCGCAACGCAAGAGAACAAAGTACATAATCAAAGTACCGCAGATCAGGCGGTTTGTCAAGAGGAAGGAATACTCATGGAAAGAAGCCCGGAGTTTTTCCGGATCGCCAAACAGTTAAGCGAACATATCGCCGGACTTCCTTTGAGTGTTCCGGACAACGACAAGCTGGTGGAATTGATGATACAGCAAGTAACCGAAGCGGAGCGGGCGGCATTCAGTCAGGGCTTGCGTATGGGAATGGAGTTTTCCGACTGGGAAGCAAATCAACCGGCGTCGCTGCCGAAGCTGCTGCATTAACCCCCCACCCCCTGCGCCGCCTATATCGTTCCCGGCTTTACTGGTGGGGGTAACTTTTTCCAACTCTGACCCAAATTTTGACGAAAGGGGGAAGGCCGTGAAAATCAAGATTATCCACGAACCGGAAGAAAGGGAGCTGGCCGAGATGGTTTTCCGGACTGTCCGGCAGCTGCTCCCCCGCTCCCGGCAGCATGAAACCCAGAAGGACGGGCACAGGGTTTTGTACCTCACAGCAAAACGAAGCGAGAGAAAAACCCATCGAACAGAGAGCGAACAGAGAGAAATAACGCATTAAAGAGAGCGGGCGGCCGTGAAAGGTCTCCCGCTGTTTTATTCCTTCACATATTCCAGCAAGTCTCCCGGCTGGCAGTCCAGCAGGGCACAGAGACGACCTAAATTCGCCCAGGACACGGGAACACCTTCCCGGATTTGCTGCAACACACTTTCCCCCAGCAGCTTTTCCTTGCGGAGCTTATAGGTGGAGTAGCCCGCTTCTTTGAGAGCTGCCAGAACGTCCATTTTATACTTTATCGGCATACCTTCCCCCCTTCCCCGGTTCCGCTCATAAACAGAGCCTTTTTCACTGTCTCCTACTTCTGACTTACTGGTTTTTCTGATTATCCCGCTCTATAGTTTCAGCGATTGCCCGCTTTACAAATCCGTTCAGGCTTTCGCCCTGTGTAGTGGCGTGGGCTTGTATTTCGGATTTCTGGCCTTTTGGAACTACAATTCGTAAGCTATCATAGTTTTTGGCGTTATATTTGTTTTTGGCTACAGTGCTTGCCTTTGCTTTATTTGCTTCCATGGAATCTCTCCTTTTATGTGTTCTTTTCCACTGTATAAAGTATACCATATTCAATATAGTTGTACAAGTATAAAAATAGACAAATATACTTGTACAACATTGTGAGGTTTGCTTATTGAATATACTTGTACAAGGTGTTATAATATAAACGTAGTCAGGGGGGCGGAAAGGAGGCCGCCAATGAAATTCAAAGAGTTTCAGAAGCTTTCAAAAGAAGAGCAGAAGAAATATTTCGAGCAATATAAAAAAGAGTGGCTAACTACTCGCAATAGCTAACCACCCAACAGCAAAGACCTAACCCAGCAAAGATTAGCCCCCTTGCTACTTCATTTTAACACAGAATGGAGTAAAAAACAATGAGCAGCAACGAAATGAGCGCAAAAATCCGGGAGCTGAAAGAGCTTCAGCAGCTGATCGAGGAAGCCACGGCAGAGGCCGAGGCCATCAAGGACGCAATCAAGGCGGAAATGGAAGCCCGCTCCGTGGATGAAATGACGGTGGATGTTTTCAAGGTTCGCTGGACAAAAGTTACCAGCAGCCGGATTGATACCACGGCCTTCAAAAAGGCTATGCCGGAGCTGGCGCAGCAGTTCACCAAGAAAACCGAAAGCCGCCGGTTCAGCGTGGCATAATCTTGAAACTTCCCGCCGCTTATAGTATCATGGAAGCATACAAGAGCACAGAGTACCGCCAATAGGTAAGCCATTCAGGGCATGGGAAACCGCTTTACAAGCTGGTATCCTGTGCCCTTTTCCTATTTCTGCCGGAGGTGTGAACCATGGAAGAAACCCGCACAAATGAACAGCTTGCCCTTGCCTGTCAGGCCGGAGATAAGCAGGCCATAGCCCAGCTATGGGAGCAGACAAAGGCGCTTATATGCAGCTGGTGCTATCACTATTACGAGCGGGGCCGTGATCGTTGCGCTGCCTATGGCGTGGAGCTGGCAGACTTGCAGCAGGAGGGCTTTCTTGCCCTGCTGGATGCCGTGCAGGCGTTCCGGCCCGAGCAGGAATATAAATTCACAAGCTACCTAAATTTCCCGCTTAAGAACCGCTGTAACGCCCTTTTAGGCAAAAGGGGAGCGCCCCGGCTGCTGAATGGATGCGGAAGCCTTGACGAAACTATAGGAGAGGACAAGGACACCGCTATAATAGACATGATCGCCGACCCCAGCGCAGGGGAAGAGTTTGAGAGTGCAGAGGATCGGGAGTATAACCGGCAGCTGCATGAAGCCCTTGCACAGGCCATGGACACCTTACAGGAAAAACACCGGGACATATTGCAATGGCGGTACTATGATGGGCTGACCTTGCAGCAGTGCGGGGAGCGGATGCAATGTTCCCCGGAATATACCCGGCAGCTCAGCAAACAGGCTATATACCGGATGCGGAAAGGACAGGCCATGAAGATTTTGAACCGGTTTCTTGACGAAAGCAGCCGAGCCTATACGGGAACCGGCTTCCAGGCATGGAAGAACGGCGGCAGCGTCCAGGAGCGCATAGCCGAGCGGGTGGAAAGAACCCTGTGTCCATACCCCACTTTTTACCCCAATGCCGATGATGTGGGTACAAAACAGACAGTTTGAAACGAAATCAAAAACAGCTTAAAACCTGAATAAATGCGGCTATATAGCACACGGCAAAACGCCAAAACATACGCAAAAACAGGTTCGAATCCTGTCACCTCGACCAAACGAAACCTGAGCCTGATTGCAAATGCATTTTAGGCTCAGGTTTTTTTCTTTAGTGTCGCATTATGTTATTGCGAGCTAAAGCTCTGCATGATACAATCTAATTGTAGTCTGAATCTCTCTATTTTTATTATTGGTATTGGATAAGGGGGGATATCATATGAAGAAAATAACCTTACTAATGGGCTTACTGCTGTTATGTCTTGTGTTTGGTGCTTGTGACCCGTCCTCTTATCAATTTGATTATCAAGACCTGAAAGATAACACCGTTACCATTGAACTCATTCATTACGATAATCCCGAGCAGAATTCTTTTATTTCATGGATTCCAAACCATTCGTCTGCTCTTGCGCCATTTCAAAATTCCCAGGTGACAGTCCTGGAAACATTAGATGATGAAAAAAAATCGGATTTTTTAAAACAACTCGCTAAAGCAGATATTTTGAGCCAGTATTATGCCTATGACTCTCCCAAAGGGATTTGTATAAGACTTTCCTATTCCAACGGAGACTTTTTGATTCTTCATTGCAACCATGAGGAAAAAACATTTCAAGGATATATCGGTAAATATTCTGAAAATGGAGAGGTTGTGGATTATATTGGAACATTCAGCAACTATGATTCCTTTGAATCTCTTATCCATAATTTTTTCGACACAACAATATGATACTTTTTATCTTGATAGTCTGACCATGCTTAAATTTCAATAAAAGATGAACTCCCAAATGCCTGAGCACATTTGGGAGTTCGTATTTTATAAAACAATATCACAAATTATAAAAAATGAGCGGTGACCACTATATTGGGGTCGTTGACTTTTGTAAAAAGGTGATGTACCCTTAAAATGAATTCTATAAGCAAGTTTATTCTATGCTCATTTATATTCTCAGGGAGGATTTAACCATGATACGGGAGATTATGAAAGACCCGCTGTTCTTAGCACAAAAGGCAGAGCCAGCCACCGAAAATGATTTGGACACTGCACGGGACCTCTTGGAAACATTGGAAGCACATCAGGAAGAATGTGTGGGGATGGCGGCCAACATGATAGGGGTTAAAAAAAGTATCATTGCCTTTGACAATGAGGGAACCTATATGGTGATGTTTAACCCTAAAATCATCAAAAAATCAGAGCCCTTTGAAACCGAAGAAGGTTGTCTCTCTCTGCCCGGTACCCGACAAACCAAACGCTGGAAAACCATCAAGGTTCAATATGAGAATGAACAGTTCCAGCAACGCCTTAAAACCTTTCATGGCTGGACGGCTCAAATTATCCAGCACGAATTGGACCACTGTGCAGGAATCCTGATTTGAAAAAAAGGGATAGAGCAAGGAGGATTTTTCATATGTTTCATAACAAAACCGTCGTCGTAACAGGCGGCGCCCGTGGAATTGGAAAATGTATTTGTGATAAGTTTAAAAAGGCGGGTGCCAATGTCTGCCTCATTGATTTATTAGACAATCCCTATTTCGTGGGAGATTTAGCCGATGAAGCCACGTTGCGGTGTTTTGCAGAAAAAGTGATTGCTGATTATGGACAAGTAGATGTGCTGGTAAACAATGCCATGCCTTTATTCAAAGGGATTGATAACTGTACTTATGATGAGTTTTTGTGTGCTTTGCGAGTTGGTGTAGCTGCTCCTTTTTATTTAACCCAGCTATTTCTTCCTTATTTTACGCCGGGCTCTTCCATTATCAACATTTCTTCCAGCCGTGACCGGATGAGCCAACCGAATACGGAAAGCTATACCGCCGCCAAAGGTGGCATTGCCGCGCTTACTCATGCTCTGGCTGTCAGCCTTTCGGGGAAAGTCCGGGTGAATTCTATCTCTCCTGGTTGGATTGAAACCACAGACACAGTTTATAGTGGCCCTGACGCCTTTCAGCATCCTGCGGGGCGTGTAGGAAATCCTATGGATATTGCCAACCTGGTGCTTTATCTCAGCTCGGAGAAGGCAAGCTTTATCACCGGAGAAAATATTTGTGTAGACGGTGGGATGACCCATTTGATGATTTATCACAACGACTATGGTTGGAAGCTCGATAGGGATTCATAACACTTCCCCCTAAACCTGTAAGGAAAGGACGGATAAAATGACCGCATCACTCCAAGCTATTCAAAACAAGTTGTTTTCATTGCAGGATACTGCCTACCGGGATTTTCAGTGCAAGCTGACGCCATCCATTACTCCCGACAGGGTTATCGGTGTGAGGATGCCTCAGCTGCGTAAAGTTGCCCGGGAAATAAAGGGCTCCCCAGAAGCCAAGGCGTTTTTGGAGGCTCTCCCCCACGCCTACTATGACGAAGACAATCTGCATGGACTTTTACTTTGCCAATATACCGATTATGAAAAAACCATTGCAGCCCTAGAGCAGTTCCTTCCTTATGTGGACAACTGGGCTACCTGTGACTTGCTTCGGCCCAAAGCTTTTGAAAAACATCCTTCGCAGCTTCCTCAGCAGCTCCATATGTGGATAAAGCAGCCGCATGTTTATACCGTCCGTTTTGCCGTTGGAATGCTGCTCGCCTTTTATCTGGACGAAGCCTTTGAGTCTCAATATCTTGACTGGGTATGTGAAATTCAGCGCGAAGAATATTATATCAATATGATGGCAGCTTGGTATTTTGCTACAGCTTTGGCAAAACAATACGATGCCACTATCCCCTATTTACAGGAAAACCGGCTCCCCCTCTGGACACACAATAAAACCATCCAAAAAGCCATTGAAAGCCGGCGTATCACCGACGAGCAAAAAACTTATCTAAAAACCTTTCGCCGAAAAAACTGAATCGTTTGTTATAAAAAAGCAGCACAGCCCATGGTTTCCCATGGACTGCGCTGTTTTTTATTGATTTTCTTTTAGAACCGTACGCGGATGGTCTTAATCTCATAAGGACGAATCGTAAAGGAAATGGTATTTCCCTCCACTGCCACGTCACCGGTTTTGTTCTCCATCAAATCGCAGTCTTCCGCACTCTTCACGGTATGACCCAATGTCAAAACCACGCCCGTGCGTTTATTCTGCTCTTCAATCACACGCAGAATCACGCCATCGCCGTCTTCTGCACGCTTCACGGTCTCCAAAATCACATTATCATGATTTACAGACACGAAGGAGAAACTGCTGCCGGCCTCTCCGCCGCAAACCGCCGTCAAAGGCTGGTTTAAAGCGGTTGCTTCTGCCTGGGTACCGCCTTCCTTCCAACCTCCGGCATGGGGATACAAGGAATAGGTAAACACATGTTCCTCATTGTCGGTGTTGGGATTAGGCTCAATACCAGACTTAATCAAAGTCAGTGCCAACTCGCTCTCATGAACCGAATGACCATACTTGCAGTCATTGAGCACAGAAACACCGTACCCGCCTTCGGATACGTCAGCCCATTTATGGCCGCAGCTTTCAAACCGGGCCTGGTCCCAACTGGTGTTGGTGTGGGTTTTCCGCACCACGTTGCCAAACTGAACGTCAAAGGAGGCTTCATCCGTATGTACATCTATCGGCATAAATACCTTGAGCAGGTTTTGATGCTCGTGCCAATCTATCCATGTATCGAAATCAATGCGCCGGTCATGAGCATAAAAACGAATCCGCTGCTTCATTTTAGACTGCATAAATGCACGTTCAATGGTCAATTCAGCAAACAGCGGGCCGTTAGCGGTCCATTCCATTCTGGAAATCTCGGTAATATCCCATCCCTTTTCGGTATAGAAAATATCAATATCCCAGTTATCATAATAGATGGGCTTATCCTCAAACACGCGCATACGGTTGCCGCGGGTTCCGGGCTTAAACACTTCACGGCCATTTTCTTTGTCAAACAAAGAAGTAAACATGCCTGTTTCGTCAATGGAAGCGGTATAATAAGGAGTCTCAATGGTTACACAGCCATCTTTTTCACCCAACACAAAGGGAGTATCTGCTGCGGCTGCTTCACCCTGGGCAAAGGTTTTCCAGCCCTTGGACGGAACGTTTTCAACCAGTGCATAAGCCTTTCCGTCATATTCCTGGACAGGAGCACCGGACACTGCGCTCACACCGTCGGGCAGTTCTACCACACCGGAAGCAGTAAATCCTGTGGTATTAAACACGGTTACGCCATTTCCGGAACCGGCCACGGCCTTTTCACGCTCCGAAAGCAGCTTACCGCCTTCTTCAGCCAGCTCAGCATACTCTTTCTTCGTAACCTCATAAACCTCTTCAATGGAAGAGCCAGGCAAAATATCATGGAACTGGTTGAGCAATACCACTTTCCACAGCTTTTCCAGCTGCTCTGCAGGATAGTCTACGCCTTTTTCAGCAGCCAAAACGCTCAAAAGCTCAATATCACTCAGCAAAAACTCGCTCTTGCGGTTGCTGCGCTTGTTACGAGCCATACTGGTATAGGTACCACGGTGATATTCAAAATAGAATTCTCCGGTCCACACCGGCAGCCGGCGGCTGTCCTTTACCCGAGCTTCCAATTCTTCAAAATATTGGCGAGAGCCACACTGACGCACCGTAGGAATTCCCTTGACGCCTTTTTCCATGCGGCGTCCAATTTCCAGCATTTGACGGCTAGGACCGCCGCCGCCATCACCATAGCCATAGGAAATCAGAATATCATTGTTCATCTCTTTATTCTGATAACGTTCCCATCCACCCATAATGGCATCTGGATGAAGCATACCGTTATAAGTCGTAAAGAAACGCTCCACGCTTTGTCCGATACCAAGGGTCGAAACAAAATGAGTCAGCACACGGCTGCCATCAATTCCTTCCCACAACATAGTGTCATTTGGCACCATATTAAACTGGTTCCAAGACAGCTTCGTGGTCATAAAATAGTCAATCCCGGATTTTTTCATAATCTGGGGCAGGGCACCAGAGTAACCAAATACATCCGGCAGCCACAGTACGCGGTTATCTTTGCCGAATTCCTCTTTGAAAAAGCGCTTGCCATACATAAACTGACGTACAAGGCTTTCACCGGAGCTGAGATTACAGTCAGCTTCCAGCCACATGCCGCCTTCCGGCTCCCAACGGCCTTCCTGTACACGTTCTTTTATCTGTGCGTACAATTCAGGATACCGTTCCTTTAAAAAGCTGTAGAGCACTGGCTGGCTGGACATAAACTTATACTCGGGATACTCTTCCATCAGCTTTAACACCGTGGCAAAACTCCGAGCTACCTTTTCACGGGTCTGTGCAACTGTCCACCACCATGCCACGTCAATATGGGTATGACCAATACAGCTGGCAATCACCTCGTGATTACCGGCCATTTCGCCATAAACCGTCTTTTCCAGCAAAGCACGTGCCTTTTGTACAGAATCATAAAATGCTTCGGAAGGAACCTTCCTCATATCCAGCAGATTAATGGCATCGTTCAAAGCAGTACACAAATCGATATAAGTTTTGCCTCTCTCATCCATACGAGACAGGGCCCATAGCGGAACTTGAATATCATAATATAAGTTATGAACATCCGGGTGTAGTTCCCGCACGTCTGCCAACAAACGGAACTCAGTATGCTCGACTCCAGAATAGGCCTGTAAATCAATGGTATAGGTATCACCGGCTTTGGCGCATTCGTCCAGCAACAACTCCCGATGATTCATATCTGCCCCTTGCTTCACCTGGCCATTGACGAAAACTAAAAATTGGGGATTTTTAGCATCAAAGCCATCATCAATTTGAGTATGGATATTGAGCCACATTTGTTTATGATTAAAGCTCTCCGGCACAGTAAAGGTGGTGCGGAACCAGTAATGACGGTCACGTCCATACCAGTGCATAAGCTTAGAATCAAAATCTGTAAAAGGGGTAGGGTCTGCATCTACTTCTTCAGGATGCAGCCAAAACCCTTCTTTCATTTTCCAGTTTTCCAACTGAAATTTTTGTGGGAAGCGGAATTTTTCCAGCTGTGCGGCAATGACTTCAATACGTTCTTTTGCAAAAATCATAACGGTGCCTCCGTTGGAACAATCAAAATAAAATTAGAGGGGATACTCCCGGATATGGTTCAGGAGCGTATCAACAGTGGTAAATGCTAGTCCGGTAACGGTATCTGCACAACCATAATAAATAGCAATTCTGCCAGTAGCAGCATCTGTCAAAGCAGCGCAGGGGAAAGTAACATTGGGAACATCGCCTACGCACTCATACAGCTCTTCAGGCCCAAGGATATAGTTGCGGCTGCGGCCCTTTACTTTCCAAGGCTCGTCCAAATCCAGCAGTGCAACACCAATGCGATACACAAAACCGTTGCAGGTATTGATAACGCCGTGATAAATCATCAGCCAGCCCTCATCGGTCTCGATGGGAACACAGCCAGGGCCTACCTTCTTGGACTGCCATGCAGACTCGTCACCATTGATGGTGCCCATTACCCAGCGATGTTTGCCCCAATAAGTCAAGTCCGGGCTCTGGCTGCAGAACACATCACCAAAGGGGGTATGGCCGGTATCAGAAGGACGAGAGAGCATCATATAGTTTCCGCCGATTTTGCGGGGGAACAAAACGCCGTTACGGTTGTAAGGCAGGAATGCGTTTTCCAGCTGATGGAAGGTTTTAAAGTCTGTGGTCCAGCCCACACCGATGGTCGGACCATGGGCACCATTACACCAAGTTACATAGTACTTGTCGTCCAGCTTGAGCACGCGAGGGTCATAGCGATATTCACGCTTAGTCACCTCGGGGTCGCCTTCAAAATGCACCGGCGTATCGCTGATAGTCCAATGGATACCGTCTTTGGAAAATCCGGGGAAAATATCCATGCTGACAGAACGGGAATCGCAGCGGAAAATACCTGCAAATCCATCTTCAAACGGTACCACTGCAGAGTTAAAAATGCTGTTTGCATTTTTCTGGTCATGCCGGTTGATAATGGGGTTTTCGGTGTAACGCCACACAGGAGCGTCCAGATTTTCCGGCTTGTCCTGCCAGGGGATATTGGGGAGTGCGTTGCCAATAATTTTTGCCATTGATAATTTCTCCTTTCAAGGACCTTTCCAAAACGGGTTACTGTGCTTTTTGTAACCTCATCTCAGAAGGTGTCATATTAAAGTAACTGCGGAAGTGGGTATAGAAGTAGTTAAGGTTGGAATATCCCACTTCTTCTGCAATTACTGCAATTTTTTCATCAGTGTATAAAATATGTTCTTTTGCCATATTCAGTCGATACAGCATCACATATTCTGAAAATTTTAGACCAGTTTCCTTAATGAATAATTGTCCCAAATACGTTGCATTCATACGCAAACGGTCTGCAATTGATTTAAGCGTAATATTATCCCGATATTCTGCACGAACCATTGCCAATAATTTATTTATTAGCGTAGGCAATTCGGAAAGCTTTCGGTTTAGCACCGGGTCCATTTCTTCGTCTTTGGAAGCGTGATTTACTGTTCCATGGAGCTTTTCTTTAATAATCAGTTCCACAACTGCCTGCAGTTTATCAGCCTGAATGGGTTTGAGCAGATAATCCCAAGCGCCACAGCGTAATGCTTCACACGCATAGCCAAATTCACGATGTCCGCTCATCATAATACAGGCACAATCCACCCCAGACTTTTTAATTCTTTTTACCAAATCCTGGCCAAATTCTTTTCCAATGCACACATCAATCAGTGCAAGCTGTGGACGGGTATCCACTGCACGGGCCAACGCATCAGAACAGTTGGTAGCGGTTTCAATCCGAGTTACACCATAACTTTCCCAATCAATCAGTGCCTTCATCCCAATTAGAATATTTGGCTCATCATCAACTATTAGCAGGGTATACATCAGAAGCCTCCTTATTTGGGATATAAATCGAAATACAAGCGCCACCTTCTGGATTATTTAAAACTTCCATAGAAAATTTTCTTCCATAAAAGTACGCCAGTCGTGTATAGACATTGTGCAAACCAATAGAAGTACCAGACTGGTCATCTCCATCTTTCATACGTTCATTGATTGCTGGCAGCTGGTCCTCAGACACACCAGCGCCATTGTCCATCACTTTAATACGCCACCCATTTCCTTCGGCTTCACCGGTAACCACCAGTATATTATACTCACTGCATCGGTCAAACCCATGGGAAAAAAAGTTTTCTGCCAAAGGCTGAAGCCAAAATTTTGGTGTTTTCACATCCAACAGTCCCGTATCCAGTACAATCTGATAACCAAAACTATCTGGATATCGCAGCTGCATAATTTTTAGATAAGTCTCCAATAGTTCTTTTTCTTCTGCAAAACGCAGCACATTTTCCTTTCGGACCATATCCCTATAAAGCCCGCCTAGCAGAGCAATTGCTTCGGCTGTCATAGGATTTTTTTCCAAAAGTGCTTTTGCGCGTATCGCTTCCAAAGTGTTATAGAGAAAATGTGGATTGATTTGATGCTGCATAGCTCTCATATCAGTTTCCTGCTGCTTCAGCTTCAGACGGTACTCAATGCGAATATATTCATCGAGAGCATAACTCATATTTTCCAGTGCAGTGGAGATAATACTATACTCATCTTTTCCCTGAAAACGAGGGCGCTCCATTTCCTTTACGGCTTTAAAGTCACCCTTTTCCACTTTTTCTATCAGTTTCAAGAGATATCCCAGAAAAACAGAATCATAATGGACATTCCAAAAAATAAATGCAATAACAATCATATCCAGCAAAGCTACTGCTAATACCAGCATCCAAATCAGGCCTGCATTTACAGAAAGAAGTGTCCCAATATCTACCGCCGACACATAGGAAAATTGATGAACCGGGTCCTCCTGACAATAATAAAATACCCATCGCCCACCATCAAAAAAGCTGCCAGAGGAATTATCAGCCATATAAGCCCTTTTTAACCACTGAATACAGCGGGTATCACTGGAATGGGAAGCCCACACATTTCCATTTTGGTCAATTACCGCATATTCTCCGATAAAAGGATACTTTGTGCTGAATATTTCATCTCCATCTACCCAAAAGCTGATGGTACCTAATATCTGACTTAACTTTCCTGACAGCATAACTTCATAGCTTCCAAGCAGCCAGCCATTCTCTATGGTTAGATGTTGTCCTGAATTTGCGTATGTAACACTTAAATTACCAACAGAATCTCGCTGAAGAATTTTATCACTTCCACCATAGGAATGTAAAATTGCACCTTCCACATAACTGTCTCTTCTGGAAATAAAGGAATAAATATACTGAGGGAATGATTGAATTCTAAGACGGGAAGTTCGGCTGTTCAAACCACGAAGATAAATGTAATCCATGTCATCTCTTGCATCAAAAAAGGCGGTAGTGTCCTCCATTAAAGAAATAGAAGAATAGATTTCCCAAATCTGATCGCTGGCATCATCTTGTTCTTTTTTCACTCTGGCCACAATATCCTCATAAGCTTTTGTGGCATCCTGGCGCTGATTATCAATCCAACTGTTTATAAAAAAAGTCATAATTCCTGCTAGCAAAATCATGCTGAATAGTAGGACCAAAATTACTGCCAGAAGAAAACGTCTGCGATATACTTGAAAATCAAAAAAACGGGTACGCATATATCCTCCTATTCTTTTAGTGTGACAACCCCCCACCTATCTTCTTTATTATACAGCACTCACCGCATTTTGGACAGCTTTTTTTAAACATTTTCCCAATTTCCTGTAATTTCCTTTTATAAAAGACACCATAAGGCGGAGACAAAGCCTTGTGGCCCTGCCTCCGCCTTATGAGCGGTTATTTCAACCTAATGGTATTTACTTAGTGCATGAAAGCGGTTCTGCTTATTCAGCAAAGAACTCGTCAACCTGTCTCTGAGCTTCTTCGATGATGGTATCCAAACCAGCAGCGCGCAGCTCTTCCAACAGAGCGGGAACTTTCTCTTCAGGGTCAACAGCACCGGTCAGCAGGTCAGCCTTTGCACTCTGGCTCCAGATGGTGTTGCAGGTAGCGATTTCGCTCTGAACATTGGTGGGGTCGAATACAAAGCCCATGCACACGGAATCGACAGCACGCTCGTTCTGCTCTTTAATCTCGTCATACTGAGACTCGGGCTCGGTATCCTGTCTGGACATGTTGAAGAAGGTAGCCTGAGCATACTTAGCGCAGCCGCTGGTCCAAGAGCTGCTCTTTTCCAGCTTTACAACGCCGTTGTCCTTGTCAACATACTCAAAGTCAACGCCCTCTTTACCATAAGCCAGCATATCGCGGAAGGTACGGTCCAAGTTAGCCAGCTGCAGCATCTTCAGAGCAGCATCGGGGTTCTTGGAGTTCTTGGAGATGCAGTTCAGAGAGCCCTGAATTGTGCCGGAAGTATACAGGGGAGCGCCTACCTCGACATAGTCATACTTCTCAACGCCCTGGTTTGCAGCCTGAGCAATAGAAGCGGACGGCCAAGCCTGGCCATTGCCAAAGAAGCAGTTCTTATATTCGTCGCCGGAAACGTTAGCATCGGGATTGATGTAGCCAGCCTGATACCACTCATGCAGCAGCTTCATGTTGTGCATCATGTCTTCCTGCTCCAGCGGAACCACTACTTTACGGCTTTCATCAGCAATCTGGACGCCAACCAAGCCGCCCAGGCCGCTGCACAGGTCATCATAGTTGTTCCAGAAGCCGTTCCAGGGGTTGCCCTGAGTCAGATATACGGGATAGAAGGAATCGCCTTCGCCTTCCTTCACAGTCTTAAAGATTGCAGTCAAATCGTCCATGGTCTTGACATTCTGAACGTCCAGGTTATACTTCTGAACCAGAGAATCATCATACCACCAGAACTGAGTCATGGAAGAATCCTTATAGGTAGGCACTGCATAAACTTTGCCGCCAATCTGAACGCCTTCCCACAGGTTATCGGGGATGAACTCTTCCAAGTCAGGAGTAACTTCCTTCACCTTTTCGGTGATGTCGAGGAATGCACCGCGGTTTACAAAGGTGCTGTAATAATCGCTGCTGGCGAACATGATATCGAAATCATCGCCGCCGTTAATCATGGTCTGGAACTTGGTCTTATAGGTATCCCAGTCAGACAGATACAGCTTCAGCTTTACACCAATCTGCTCCTCAGTATAAGCGCTCATGGTTGCAACAACATCGTCAAAGTTACCGGGCTGTGTACCGCCAATGGTGTACCAGCTAACGGTAGGAACGTCGGTAGTGCCGCCACCGCCAGTGCTGGTATTGCCGCTGTTGTTAGAGCATCCGGCAAACACGCTTGCACTCATAACCAGAGCCATGGCAAGTGCGAGAATACGCATTTTCTTCATGATTTTTCCTCCTACTAAATGTAAAAATAGGTTTTATCTTGCAGCCGGACCACCGGCTTTGGGATACAATGTGAGTCATTAAGGAATCAGCCTTTTACAGCGCCAACGGTCAAACCAGAAATGAAATATTTCTGGAAGAAAGGATATGCACAAGCAATAGGCAGAACAATGATAACCACAATAGCCATACGAGCAGCTTCTTTGGGCATCTCTGCCAGTGCCTGCGCGGCAGAAGCACCAATGGTTGCAATCTGCTGAGACAAAGCAGTAATATTGGTAATGATAGACTGCAACAACGCCTGCAAGCTCTTCAAGTTTGCAGAGTTGATGTACAGCATGGACTGATACCAGTCATTCCAATAGGCAAAGCACAGGAACAATGCAATGGTAGCGAGCACAGGCAAAGAAATGGGAAGCACGATGCGGAAAAAGATTGTGAACTGACGTGCACCGTCAATTTTGGCAGACTCAATCAGTGAATCCGGAATGGTCTGTTTAAAGAAAGTACGTGTAATAACCACATTAAACGATGACACCAGCAAAGGCATAATCAAAGCCCAAATGGTATCTCTCAATCCTAACAGGTTACCAACCACAAAGTATGTAGCAACCAAACCACCATTAAATACCATAGGAATAAACACAATCCAACTTAAAACATTGCGCAGTTTATAGTTAGGACGGCTCATCGAATATCCAAGGAGGGTTGTCAGCAGTGTACCCAAAATAGTACCTACAATCGTAACAAAAAGAGACACACCCAAAGCTTGTGCAATCATACCAATCTGGTTTCCAAGGAAAGTATAACCTTCCAAAGAAAACTCAGCAGGAATGAACTGATAACCATATTTGTTAATCGATGCTTCAGAAGACAAAGAAATTGCAAGAACCAGTAAAACAGGAATAATGCAGGTCAGTGAAAGAATGACAAAAATCAGATTAAACAAAATATTAGTGGGCTGCTTAATTCGATTAAATTTATCAAGCCCATCCAATGCAACTTTTTCTTTTTTAGCCATGTTTCTCCCTCCTCCTTTAAATCATTGCACTATCAGGATCCAGCTTCCGAACGATACCGTTTGCAACCAAAATTGTGATACATCCGGCTACAGACTGTACGAAAGCTGCTGCCGAAGCCATACCGGTAGTACCTTGCATCAGCATTTTGTACACATACACATCCAAAGTTGTAACAACGTCTCTCAAAGTGTTGGAGTCACGAGTTACCTGATAGAACAAACCAAAGTCGGAATAGAAAATACGGCCAACGTTCATAATGAACATCATGATGATAACGGATTTGAGCAAGGGGAGTGTAATGCTCCGCATCTGCTGCCAAATAGTAGCACCATCAATAACTGCTGCTTCATACAGAGAACGGTCAATGCCCGTAACGGTAGCCAAATAAACCACCATATTATAGCCCAGTACTTTCCAAGTGTTCAGGAAGGTCAGCAAGAAAGGCCAAATTTCAGGCTTCATATACCACTGCTGCTTGTCATCTGCAAAGAACATGTTGTTAATGATGCCCTTATCGTAGCAAAGGAAAGCCCACACCAAGGCGCTGACAACAACCCAAGACAAGAAGTAGGGCATGAACATTGCTGTCTGATAAGCTTTTGCAAGGCGTTTGCTGTGCAGCACAGATACCATAAGTGTTGCCGCCACTGGTAAAACAATGTTTAAAATAATAAACACAATGTTGTATACGAGGGTATTGCGGATGTAAATCCAAATCGCGTTAGTGCGGAACATAACTGCAAAGTTATCGAAACCACACCAGTCACTTTGAATCATGTTTTGCAGGAAGCTACCAGAAATCTGGAAATTCTTAAAGGCAATGATGACACCAACCATTGGCAGGAAACAGAACAAAATGAACCAAATCGTAGTGGGGAGGGCGAGTATCGTAAGCTCGGTATCATCACGATCCCAATGCTTTTTCTTTACTACGCCCGCTGGATTGCTGCTTTTTGACATGTGACAATTCCTCCTCTTTTTTTAGAATCAAACCTTAGGCAGCCCTTATTCAGTGAATTGCACAACAGATAACCGGTGTTCTATCGGCACCCTATGTCCCTATTACACAAAACTTAGGCCTTTGTTTTCCTTTCTCTTATTATAAATGTTATATCGCAATTTCGACATATCATTTTCGTTAGATAAGTTCATAAAAACGTTAGGTTCGCCTGTCAAATTAATGAGCGATTGTTTGTGTAGTTTGCACAAACAACTTGAAAATGTGAATTTTCTGATAATAAATCTAACATATTTTATGTTCTATATTCCAACTTTGTTTACGATTAAAACAATCCTGAATTCGTCAAAAAAGAGATAGGTTTTTTTATCTTTCTAATGGATTTCTTCCAAAAAGCTCAGTTCAGCATCGTCTATTCCCACAAAATAGCTTATAACATACTGTCATATATGTCTTTACAAATTTGCTTTACAATTTATGTAGGTCTGACATGTTTATGAATATAATATGAATTTCCATTCGCAGTTACTCAATCGTCATTTTAAACAAAATGTATTTATAACCATCTTCTTCTGTTAATTGCTACCAACGCACCAATACCAACACCAGCTGCAATTAGGACAATCACTACAATCGTAATTATCATCGGCGTATTATCACCTGTAACTGGATAAAATGCAGCATATTTCCCTTCATTTTCCCATGTTTTGGCTATACTTACTGTCATAAAAAACAAACTTGTCATAACAATTATGACCATAGTGGCAATAGAAAGAAGCCATTTTTTCATAACTCTCCGTCCTTTCTTTCCTCATGGGGAAAACAGGCCCCAAAACGAAATTATCTGATTCTATTTAAACATATTAATCATATTACTACTATATAAAAAATGATATATCATAGTCGAAAAAATTTATATCCCGAACAATTTTGTTAAAATGAATAAAATCATCCATCAAATTCTCTATTTGTTTTTTCTTTTTAGCCTTTCGTTAAAATATTTATTGATATATAAAATAGTTGCATGTTTTTTTATATTTATATGTATTTTTATTATATACTTACAACTCGTTTTGATATAATTCAAAACAAAAGGCACCCTCATAGAGGGTGCCTTGAAAAGGTTTCTTTGAGAAAAAGCCAAAATCGGCTGATTATCTCTTGGAGAACTGGGGAGCGCGGCGTGCTGCCTTGAGGCCGTACTTCTTACGTTCCTTCATTCTGGGATCGCGGGTCAGGAAACCAGCCTTCTTCAGAGTGGGGCGCAGGTTCTCGGAATCGTACTGCAGCAGTGCGCGGGCAACGCCGTGACGGATGGCGCCGGCCTGGCCGGTAACGCCGCCGCCTGCAACGCGGCAAACGATGTCGAACTTCTCGTCGGTGCCGGTGATAGCCAGCGGCTGACGGACGATCAGCTTCAGGGTCTCGAGGCCGAAGTAATCGTCGATATCGCGGTCATTGATGGTTACCTTACCGGTACCCTGATACAGTCTTACGCGGGCAACGGAGCTCTTTCTCCGGCCGGTTCCGTAAAAATAAGGTGCTTTCTCGTACATAGTCTGCTTCCTCCTCTCTTAAAGTTCCCAGCTCTGGGGCTGCTGAGCAGCGTGAACATGCTCGCTGCCGGCATACAGGCGCAGGCGCTTCATAGCGTCACTGCCAATGCTGTTGTGGGGAATCATACCCTTTACAGCCAGCTCCATAGCCTTCTCGGGATTCTTTTCCATCAGAGTGTCGTAGCGGACGTCTTTCAGATGGCCGATCCAGCCGGTGTGATGATAGTAGTGCTTCTGCTCCAGCTTCTTGCCGGTCAGAACAGCCTTTGCACAGTTGATGATGATTACGTGGTCGCCGCAGTCAACATGGGGAGCAAAGGTGGGCTTGTGCTTGCCGCGGAGCAGCACAGCAGCCTGAGCTGCCACACGGCCCAGGGGCTTACCAGCAGCATCGATCACATACCACTTGCGGTCAACCTGACCAGCTTTGGGCATATAAGTGGACATAGCGTTTACCTCCTGCTTGTTGTAAAAACAATCAATATTACAAAGCCCCGCCCAAGGCAGGGCGACCCATTCGGGCAGCTCCGGGCGCACCGGGGCTGGATTTGCTATATGATACTACCACACCCGGCCAGGGATGTCAAGGGGCAAATTCCATTTTTTTAATTTACTTTTGCCTTTGCTTTCATTTTCACCGTTTTTTGGCTGTTTTCTCCCGTATACAAAGCCGCCATTTCATTTTTTGTGCGCTTTTCCCGTCCGGCTTTGATAGTAAATTCCGCAGAAACCGCTGCCCAGCAGAAACACCGCCGCAAGGAGCAGCCACAGTACGGGAATTCCCAGAAACGCCAGCACTGCCGCCGAAAGCAGCTGAGAAGCCAGTCCGCCCAGGCGAAGAGCAAAGCTTTGGACGCTCATCAGCGTCCCTCTCATTTCATCCCGGGCATTGGTTTGCAGCAGCACCACATCCATGGTATCCTGACAGCCCATCACCAGATAATACAGCGTATAGAGCAGGCAAAAAGCCGGAAGGCGCAGCCACAGCGCTGCGGCAATGATAATCAGAGCCATCGCCAGCCGGGCCGCCAGATAAACACGAATCCGGCCCCGCTCCGTTTTCACCAGAGGTGATAATTTTCCGGAAACTACGCTGCCCAACACCACAGCCGCCATACCGGCAAAGGAAAGCAGCCCCAACAGGAACCCGATTTCCCGGTTTTCCGCTAATGTTTCCAGATGAGGCTGCCAGTACAGCTCTATTCCGGAGGTGGTAAACCCCATCACTACCGCGCCGATTAGGCAGACCATCAGCGCAGGAGACTTTCTGGCGGCAGTTAGCGCCAGTTTTCCCTGTTCCAGCATTTGTCTCGTGGGTGAAGCGGAGTTTTGTGATTTTTCCCGGTGAGATGTGTCTTGTGGAATCAAAAAGCCAATCCAAATCAGTGCGGCCGCTGTCAATATAAAAGCTGTCATCAGGTTTCCATTATAATGAATCCCCCAAAGAGGAAACCCGCTCAAAATACCGCCCACCAGCGAACCGATTCCCATGCTGCTGTATTGTATGGCACTGTACCACATCTGAGCTTTTCCCAAGGCGTTTTCGCCGCGCTCATGCATCCATCTTTCCATATACAGGGCGTCCAGCGTGCCGGAGCTGAACGCGATGCCCGCTCCGCTGAGCACACATCCCAGCATCACTACCGGCACATTTCCAAACGCATAACAGGCCAACGAGGCCAGCGTCATCACCCGGGAAATCATCCAGACCCGTTTTCGCCCCCACAAGTCCCCGGCAATACCGCTGGGCATCTCCAGCACCATCACGGTGATAAAGTTCAGGCCAATTGCCAGCGAAAACAGGGACAGACTCAGCCCTCGGGATAAAAACAGCAGGGTATTGATACAGGTAATCAGTCCCGACGAAAAGCCCGACATACTGAAACCCGCCAGGTATATCCATGGGCGCAGGGAGTTACTGTTTTTTTCCATTTTCATCGGCTCCCTTCTGTCTGCGCTGTTGTTCTCCTCTGTCTGCCGCTTCCGTGGGATAGTGGAAAAAAGTCATTTCAAAGGCCTCTTTTCCCTCTGCCGGGTTCTTGTGGGCTTCGAAAAACGCCAGCACCTGATTGGAAAATTCCAGCATTTCCTCCGGCGTGCTGTATACGACTCCCTGACTAAATCGGGGAAGGAACGGCGCTTCTTTCCCTTGGGTGATTTCCATGGCATCCAGCAATCTCCGGGTATTTTCCGCAATTTTTTCCTGCACCAGTGCAGCCTGTAACCGGCCTTTTGTGGGAAAATGGCCCACGCTGACAGTCACCGGGGTGTTTCGATAGAGCTTTGCCCGGAATCCGTGAATGATTTCAATGCGGTCCAGCTCCACCAGCCCCGCCTGTTCCAGCGTCTGTAAATGGTGTCCGGCACTGGATGGCGCGATTCCCAGTGTGTCGGCTATCTGTTTAGCGCTCATTCCCTCAGGATTGCGTTCCAACACCGATAAAATTTTTTGACGTAAGGGGTGGAGATACACCCGCAAATCCTTTTCTGTTTCCAGATAAATCACCGTTCCGTTTTCCCGCTGTTCCTGCTTCATGGTAGCCCCTCTTTCTTTCCAAAATCACAACATAACAGCTTTTGTTATGTTGTTTTCAGTGTATCATAACAATAATTGTTATGTCAAGGTTCTATCTGGAAAACCACTGCTTTTTATGCTATGATAAGCCATATCAAAACAGAGAGGATGACAGCCCGTGCAGAAGCTGATGGGACAAATGCGCGCCGCCATGGAGCGGTATGAAATGGTACAGCCCGGGGACAAAATCGCCGTGGGGGTGTCGGGCGGAAAGGACTCCCTGATGCTCCTGACTGGGCTTGCTAAACTGCGGGCTTTTTATCCCGTGCCTTTTTCCCTCATTGCCATTACCGCCGACCCCTGCTTCGGTGGGCAGGAAACGGACTTTTCCGCCATCGAGGAACTTTGTCGGGAACTGGATGTGCCCTATCTCATTCGCCGTACCCGCCTGGGCTCCATTATCTTTGAAGAACGGAAAGAGGAAAACCCATGCAGCCTGTGCGCCCGGATGCGCCGGGGTATCCTCCACGAAATGGCAAAGGAAAACGGCTGCACTACGCTGGCATTGGGCCACCATTTTGACGATGCCGTGCAAACCTTTTTTATGAACCTGTTTTACGGCGGAAAGCTGGGTTGCTTTTCGCCCAAAAGCTATCTCTCCCGCCGGGATCTATGGATGATTCGGCCCATGGTATTTTGCGAGGAACGGGATATCCGCAATGCTGCCGCCCGGCTGGAACTGCCGGTCGTGAAAAGTCAATGCCCCGCCGACGGCTGTACCAGCCGGAAAGAGACAGAGCTCCTGGTATCAGAGCTGGAAAAGCAGTTCCCCGACCTGCGGAAAAAGGTTATGGGCGCCATGCAGCGCGCCGGTCTGGATTATTGGGGAACCTCTTCCGACCACTAAGGAGATACTTATGTGTGAATTTGTCATCAGACCTCCAGAGGAAAAGGACATCCCCGCTCTGAGGGACCTGTATCTGGAAACCCGGAAAAGCACTTTTGACTGGCTGCATTCTAAAACGATGGCCTTACAGGACTTTGACCGGGATACCCAGGGCGAACGGATTCTGTGTGCATATCTCAAAGAAAAACCGGTGGGCTTTCTCTCCTACTGGGAAGCCGACCGGTTTATCCATTGTTTATATGTCCACCCCTCTTTCCAGAAAAGAGGAATTGGGCAACAGCTTTTGATGCAGGCAGTACTGCAATTTGGAACCCCGCTTACTTTAAAATGTCTGAAACAAAATCGTTCCGCCCTGCACTTTTACCATTCTCTGGGATGGCAGATCGCAGGGCAGGGAATTTGCGAGGATGGCCCCTGGTACCTGCTGCAATATGGTGAATGACGCAAAATTCCCCCGGCTTTGATGATAAAGCCGGGGGAATTTTATCATTTTATGCTTTTCCGGAAAGCAAACCGGCCTTTTTGACCGCCACACTCACCGGCATGGCCAGCAAGGCCGAGCACACCACCTTGATGATATCCACCGGGATAAAAGGCAGGGCCGTCAGGCTCAAAGAAGTCATCCAGTCCACCTGTCCCACCTGCATATACCACAGGGAACCGATGAGGTAACAGGGGATAATGGTAATCAGCAGCGCAATCAGGCAGGAAACAAACCGGGGCAGCGGCGTTTTGCCCAACAGCTCCCGGAGCCATGCGCCCAAAAACGCCATGATGGGATAGGCCATCAGATACCCACCGGTGGGCCCCAGCAGGGTACCGATTCCGCCGTGAAACCCGCTGTATACCGGCAGGCCAATGGCCCCCAACAGCAGATAGACAATCAGGGCCAAAAACGCCTGCCATTTGGGCAGCAGGGCCGCAGTCAGGTATACCGCCATCACCCCCATGGTGAACACAATGGGCGTCATGGGAACGGGAAAAGAAATCTGAGAAAATACCGCTGTCAGAGCGGCAAATAATGCAATTTGGGTAATTTGAACGGTGCGCTTCATAGAAAAGGCTCCTTACATTCTGGATTTTCTGGAATTCCTCTGCCATTATAGCGCTATTTTCTTCTATTGTCAACCTAATTCGATTTATATAGTTTACAATTGGCTGCTCATTTTGCTATGGAAAAGGTCATTGCAAAGGTACAGGGCTTTCCCTCTTCGGGAACCAGCGCATCATATCCCGGTATATATCCGCTGTAGGAAATCTGACAGGACACGGACACCCCAAAAGCCTGTTCTTCAAAGGAAAGCAACGGCTCTTTTTCCATTTTTTCCAGTATGTCGTGTACCTCCCCTGCAAACAGTCCGGTTTCCCGCTGGGCTGCTGCAAAGGAATACAGCAATCCCTCCCGAACCGTTTGAAAAGATGGGACCCTGGTCTTTGCCTCTTCCCCTTCTAAAACAATAGAAAAGGAAGCACCCGTCATTACCCCGTCTTCTTCCTCAAATTGCAGCTCAGGCAGGGGAACTTCTTCTATTTCCACTACAATGGTATTGGGGGTATAGGGCTCCACCCAGTTTCCCTCTGCGTCCAGCTTCCACATGCCATCAAAGCCATTATACCGGCAATATCGGTTATAGTTCTCACAGAACTGAGTCACCGTAATCTCTCCTTGGTTTTTTGGAAGAGCATTCCAGCTCATGGCCAGCACCAGAGACAGGGCCAGCACACCCACAGCGCCCATCCACCCAACATTACGCCACCGATTTTCGTTCTGCACTGTCAGTGTGGAATCATACTCCCACTCCAGCGTCTCCAAATCCTCACAGGCCCGATAGCTTTTCCACAGCCGCACCACATTGTAAACCGGAAGCCCCAGACCCATTCCCCATACCACAACCTTCCATACACGGGCCCGAGCCTGGGAAAATGTCAAACGCTCTCCACTGTCCGATTTTACCCGCAGCCCTAGAATCCATTTCCCCGGCGTGCAGGCGGCAGCATGGAGCCATACCGGTTCCAGCAGAAGCATCAGCACCAGTCCGGCCGCTGTATCCACCAGTTCCATCCCTGCCGAGCGGTTTTGCAGGTTCCAATCCAGCACGAAAATCAGGAAAAGCTGCCACAGAGTGGTATACAGTCCCAGATCCAGCCCTCGGGCAAAAAAACGGCGGAACGGCGCACGCACCTGGGGCAGCACGTCCGTTTTCCACTGGGGCTCCGTTTGGCTCTCAGCTTTAGGTTGATTTACCTGCTGTAAATATTTATCTGCATTTAACGTTTGGTATTGCACCTTATCCGATTTCATTTGGGCACAGACTTCTCTGCACCGGGCCGCCCGCTCCTCTTCCTGATGGAGCTGCTCCAGATGGCGGGACAGTACGGTGTCCATGACCTCTTCCCCTGTCTGCAATTTCTGAATTTCTTCCAGCGACAGATCCAGCATTCGCAGCAGTTTGATTCGCTGCAAAACGGCAAGGTCTTTTTCCGAATAGTCCCGATACCCGTTTTCTCCCCGCTGCGGCGACAACAGGCCCCGGCTTTCATAAAAGCGGATATTGGCCCGGGTCATTCCAGTAAGAGATTCTATTTCTTTTATGGTCATGACATAAACCTCCCTTCTCCACTTCCTGTTTTCTATGCTCATTATAAGGGGTAAAGCAGGTTGACAGTCAAGACAAACTGATAGAAATCCTGATACTGTTCCCTTTTTTCATAAAAAAACCGCAAAGAGGAACCATAAGCTTTCCTCTTTGCGGTTTGTATCATTTCAAAACGGAAATATCACTCAGCCCATACCGATTTAAAAATTCCATACACTCCCTTGTAATCTCTTCTCCGGGCATTACAATGGGGACTCCCGGCGGGCAGGGGCAAGCTGCTTCTCCGGCAATTCTTCCCACTGCTTCCACTAAGGGTACCCGCTCCTGAAAAGCCAGTATGGCTTCCCGGGGGCTTTTTTTCATCGGGGGCAGAGGGGGGATTGCCGGATTTTCTGCTATTGGGCAAGGTTTTCCCGGAAGTGTTTGAATCGCCTTTTCCAGCCTATCGAGCTCTTCCTGTGTGTGAAATGGGTTAGTAATGCACACCACATACGCGCCGTCCTCATGCTCCGGCTCAATCCCTTGGCTGCGAAAATACTCTGCGGCTTCATACCCGGTCATTCCCAGCGGAAGTGTGCCCACTGCCAGACGCGTTAAATCTGTTTCGCCCTGTGGTATCAATAGCCCTTTTGTTTTGGCTGTGTCCTTTATTTTTTCCACTCGCTCCGCCAATTTTCCCCACTGGCTCCGGCCATGTTCCATTTCCCATTCTCTCGCCAAATCGAGAGAAACCATGATGGGGTAAGCGGGACTGGTAGAGCCAAAGAGCGCCATTGCTTCTTTTGCCCTTTCCGCAAGCTGAAGCTTTTGTGCAAGAGGAGTTTCTCCTATATTCAAAAATGCACCGCCAGTCAATACCGGCAAAGTCTTATGGGCAGAACAAGCTGTCATATCTGCCCCCAATGCCAGCGGATGACGTCCCAGCAAAGCCAAATGGGTTCCATGAGCGTTGTCCACCAAAAGAGGCACATCATATTGATGACATACCCGGGCAAGCCCGGCAATATCTGCCAACACACCGTAATAGTCGGGGCTGGTAACATAAACAGCCCGGGCATCGCGGTTTTCCTGTAAAGCCTTTTCCACATCCTGCGGATGAAGCCTTCCGGCCAAACAAGGGCCAGCATCCGGCCGGGGAAGTACCCACACCGGTTCAATCCCTAGCAGCGCCATGGTATTAACGGCGCTCCGATGAATCACCCGGGAAGAAATCACCTTTCCCCCCTGGGGGGCTGCCAGCCGGAACATAGCCTGGATGCACAGGGTACAGCCACCGGCCGAAAAAAATGTTGCGCGGCTGTGAAACAGCTCCCGGGCCTGTTCTTCCGCCTGTGCAATAGGTCCGCTGGCCTCAAAGAGGCTATCGGTATCGGGAAGCTCGGTTACATCCATATCATACAAGTCAGAAGGCAAAAAACGTCCCTGATGCCCCGGCGTATGAAAGGAAATCCGGTTTTTCTTCAAGTAATTTTGCAGTGCTGTATAAAGGGGTGTCATCGAAAACCCTCCTTTTATTATTATTCCATATCTTCCACAATTCCATCCCGCACCACATGGATTCGCTTATCTGGAATGTTGTGAAGCAGATGATAAATCCGGCGATAATAGAAAATAATGAGAATTACGGCAGCACCTGTCCAGGCAGCAATTTCTGCAAAATAAATCCCATATTCTCCAAGCCAAATTGGCAGCAGCAAAGCGCAGCTAATTCGCATTGTCAATTCTGCAACTCCAGACACCATGGGAATGACTGTATCTCCCATTCCCTGCAAAGCGGAGCGGTAGAGATGGAGAAGGTAGAGAATAAACAACAGGCAGCACATGACAAACAAATAGGTATATGCTACCTCCAGCACGGATTTCACTTCTTCCGGTTCACCGGAAATAAACAGAAGCAGTATATATTTTCCAAAAAGAATCATAACAATCGAAATGGCAATAGCCGTTGCAACTGCCATTTTAATGGCAGAACGCATCCCTTTTCGGATTCTTTCATATTTGCCCGCTCCCAGATTTTGCCCCGCAAACGTTGCCATGGAAAACCCAAAAGAAGTAGCCGCCAATTCTAACAGGCCATACAATTTGTTGGTAGCCGTAAAGCCGGCCACAAAAATAAAACCAAAGCCGTTAATGACAAACTGCACCACCAGTCCGCCCACCGCAATGACTGTGTTTTGAAAGGCGATGGGAATTCCCAATTGGAACAGCCGTCGAATTAGTGTCCAATCCAAACGCCAATCCTGTTTTTCCATTTTCAGCAAGGTCATTCGGCGCAGCACTGCCAAACAAAAAATGCACGAGCAACCTTGGGCTATAACTGTAGCAGCAGCGGCGCCCGGAATCCCCCAATGGAACACCATAACAAACAGCAAATCAAGGCCAATATTGACTACCGATGCTACCAGCATGGCATAAAGAGGCGTTCGGCTGTCCCCCACAGCACGCAAAATAGCTGCCATCATATTATAAGCTGTTACAATCGCCGCACCAGAAAAAATAATTTGTAAATAGGAAAGGGAATCCGGCAAAATATTTTCGGGCGTATTCAGCATCCGAAGAAGCGGTTCTGCCGTAAGTAGGCTGCCGGCTGTCACTGCAATTGCAATTACAGCTGACAGCAGCGTACTCATCGCCGTAACCTTTCGCAGCCCATCTTCATCCCCAGCACCAAATCTTTGTGAAATGAGTATGGAGAATCCCTGGGTAAATCCCATAATAATCCCCAATACCATCCAGTTCAGCCAATCAGAAGCTCCCAATGCTGCCAAAGCCTGCACACCAAGAACCTGTCCTACCACCATCGTATCCACCATGGTATATAGCTGCTGACAAATACTTCCCAACATCAGCGGCAATGCAAAAGATAATAATAATCCTGCTGATTTTCCGCAGGTCATATCCTTCATTCTTTCTGCCACATTTCCCGCTCCTTCCCTATATTTTTAAAATTGCACATATGTTATATACCATACTATTTCCTCCCATACCCTGTCAAGAGGATTTCATGCCTCTCTTCCCCTTTACTTGACAAGAATTGTGAAGAGTTTATACTTTAAATAAGTGAGTAAAAGTATAAAAAGTATAATATGAAAGGACGGGAATGTTTTGAGAGAACGTTTGGGTGAAGAAAAAGTAGGAAAACTTTTGCTGCAATTTGCAATTCCCAGTGTAATTTCCATGTTGGTCAGCGCTCTTTATAATATTGTAGACCAAATTTTCATTGGGAATGGTATTGGAATTAACGGAAATGCCGCCACCAATGTGGCTTTTCCCCTCAGTACGCTATGTACTTCTCTGGCATTGCTTTTCGGTATTGGCGGCGCTTCCAATTTCAATCTTTCCATGGGAGCAGGGGATTATAAAAAAGCCGCAAAATATGTGGGAAACGCTGTGTTTCTGCTGCTATCCTCAGGAATTCTGCTGTGTATTCTGGTTCGAATATTTCTTCAGCCACTAATGCTCCTTTTTGGCGCAACAACAGACACATTGGACTATGCACTGGAATACACCGGGATTACATCCTTTGGATTTCCATTTTTAATCCTCTCTACTGGTGGCAGCGCTTTAGTCCGTGCAGATGGAAGCCCCAAATTTTCCATGGCCTGTATGCTGTCGGGCGCTGTGATTAACACGATTTTTGACCCCTTGTTTATCTTTACTTTTGATATGGGGATGGCTGGGGCTGCCTGGGCCACTGTTTTGGGCCAAATTGTTTCCGGTTGTATGGTTCTTTGGTATTTGCTGCACTTCCGCTCCGTCCATCTACAAAAGTCCTGTTTTATTCCCAAAATTCGTTACTGCCTGCGGGTGGCAGCATTGGGAACCTCTAACTGCTTTAATCAAATTGCCATGATGGTGGTACAGATTGTTATGAACAATACCATGACCTATTACGGCGGCCTTTCTGTATATGGTCAGGAAATTCCGCTGGCCTGTTCAGGGATTATCAATAAAGTCAACATGATTTTCTTTTCGCTGGTCATCGGAATTTCCCAAGGGCTGCAGCCCATTACCAGCTTTAATTATGGGGCCAAAAAATATGGCCGTGTATGGAGCTCCTACCGGTTGGCTGTTACTGCCGGTACAATCATTTCGATTATCTCCTTTTTGTGTTTCCAACTATTTCCTCGCCAAATTATTGCGCTTTTCGGCTCTGGCAGCGAATCCTATTTTGTGTTTGCAGAGCGGTATTTCCGGGTGTTTCTGTTCTGTACCTTTATAAACGGAATTCAGCCCATAACATCCAACTTCTTTACGGCGATGGGAAAAGCGCCAAAAGGTATTTTGATGGCACTTACCCGTCAGGTGATTTTCCTTTTGCCTCTCCTGGTACTTCTTCCTATGGTTTGGGGAATTGACGGCGTTATGTATGCCGGCCCAATTGCCGACGGCGCCGCAGCTATATTAGCGATTGCACTTGTCATCCGAGAGCGCGGCAAGCTGCTGGCTATGGAAAAACAGGAAAGTCAAAAAGCATAATATCGCGTAAAAATACGGAAAAGAGAAGAAACCTCTTTTCCGTATTTTTGTTTTACAGTTTTTTAATTGGTCAGCCAAAGTATCAAATGCAGCAGGTAAATAAATCGAGACAGATGATTGCTTACGCCATAAATTTACCCATCAATCAGAAACGGGAGAAAGTCTATGCCTCCTCCCGCCCTATTTGCCGGTTAGGCCGGAAACCGGCACTAATCGGTTTATTTTGTTGTTTCAGGGGCGATATAACCGCCTGTTTCCATCATCTGTTCCAGCCGTTCCAACGGGAATGGCGGAGATGCCAGCGGCTTGACGGCAATGACCATGAGTTTCAGCGGGTTTGTCATCTGCCGCCGTCCGATTGGAACTGATTTTCCCACACCGGCGGCACCGGTGAATGATGGCCCATTCTCCGCCTTTTCGGACCCAAACGCCCACAGGTTCCATAATTCCCCCGCAATCTGATGCTCTGTCTCCCGGTTCTTCATCCACATGCAAACTGTGGAGACAGTTGGGGCAATGGTTCCGATGGTCACTTTCTGCGCCTTCCGGCACTACCAATCTGCCGCACACTTTACAGGTAAAAGCATCATGGCAGGCATGGGTTTTAAAGTACCCTTTTTGGTACTGCTTCCGTTTATTTTCTCGATTCAAGTGAGTTCCTCCTAAAAGTTGTCTTCAACTCATGGGAGGATTTACGGAGTTATCGCGCGTAAACCTCCCGGTTCCCTGCAATCTCCGTTACGCCAGTCATAAAACACACTCCTATATGGTCAATTTTCAGTCTGCTGCCGGCCTGACATTGCTTTCAGCAGACTTTATTTTTTATCTTATCATACCCACCTGTATCTGACAACCTTTTTCTCTTCTCCGGACGTGCTTTGGGAAAACACCGCTGTTTTTCCCGCACCACTTCCCCGGAAAGCAAAAACAGCGCCGCTACATTGGGAATGGCCATCAATCCGTTAAAGCTGTCGCAGAGATTCCAAACAGCATCCAGACCCAGCTGACACCCCAGCACGGCCGCCGCTGCAAACAAAACACGATAACTGCTGCGAAAACGGTTCCCCGCCAGATATTCCAGGGCTTTTTGTCCATAGGCACTCCACGCAATCATGGTCGCAAAGGCAAACAGGGTGATGGAAATGCACACAAAGCCCTTTCCCCAGCTTCCAAACACCGAAGAAAAACAGACGGTACTCAGCGCCGCACCGTCTTTTCCGGTGGAAAGAGCGCCACTGACCAGAATTGCCAACGCAGACAGGGTACACATGAGAATGGTGTCAATAAACACCTGCAAAATGCCCCAGCAGCCCTGCTTACCCGGTTCTGCGCCGCTGCTCTCTCCATAAGCCATAACGGAACACCCCAGCCCTGCCTCATTGGTGAAAATCCCCCGGGAAATGCCGCATTCCATGGCACGAAGCATCACCGTTCCCCCAACGCCGCCCACCGCGGCCTGTGTGGAAAAGGCCTGGGAAACAATCAACTGAAAAGCTGGGAGGATTTTCTGTGGAAACAACAGCAGCACTGCCACACAAGCCATCACATACCCCACGGCCATCACCGGCACCAGTTTTTCCGACACCTTCGCCGCCGACTTCATTCCCCCGGCAGAAATTAGGAACAGCAGCACCGCTGCACAGGCTCCGGTGAGCACCGGCGGCAGGGAAAAGCCCTCTTCCAGCGCACCGGCTATGGCATTGGACTGGGCCATGTTGCCCATTCCCAGAGAAGCCAGCACACAGGCGGCAGCGTACAGCTTAGCAAGTCCCTTTTTCCCCGCGCCCCGTTCCAAATAAATCATAGGCCCGCCGGAAACCACTCCGTTCGGGCCTTTCACTCGATATTTTACCGCCAACACGGTTTCCGCCCAGATGGTGGTCATGCCAATTCCCGCGGAAACCCACATCCAGAAAATAGCCCCTGGCCCGCCAATGGTCAGCGCCGTAGCGACTCCTACAATATTTCCGGTACCAATTGAACCGGCAAGGGCGGTCAAAAGCGCCTGCACAGGAGAAATTCTGCCGGTCTTTTGCGCTTCTCCGGCACTTTCCTTTGAAAAACAGGAACCGAGCGTATTTTTTAGCCAAAATATACAATGGGTAAATGGCAAAAAACCTGTTCGAATACTCAAGTGAATACCCGCCAGCAAAATTCCCGCCAGCACCGGCCAGCCCCACAAAAGTTCCCGCAGTACCCGGGAAATGTTTTCCACAAAACCACCCCCAATCAGCATATGAGGGAGGCAGCGGCAATATGAATTCCTGACTGCTTGATATATATTCTGAATAAACAAAAAAGCCGTCCAAATGGACGGCTTTTAACGTGTACACTCAAAACTGAATAAAGGATAAAAGAGATTTAGCGAGTCAGTAAAATCAGACTGACCAAAGAAGTTATGGTCAAGCCCTCGGCCTATTAGTACTGCCAAGCTGAACATGTTACCATGCTTACACACGCAGCCTATCAACCTTGTAGTCTTCAAGGGGCCTTACTAGCTTATGCTATGGGATATCTTATCTTGGAGTCGGCTTCACGCTTAGATGCTTTCAGCGTTTA